>JBEBJC010000714.1:0-4642 GCA_040080105.1 Myxococcota bacterium | reverse complement strand
GGTGAGGCCGGGGGCGGGTGGATCCGCGACCTCGAGGCGCTGCCGCTCGGGGCGAAGGTCCTCGGGGCGCGCGCGCTCGACGCCCTGCTGCCCGACGTGGAGCTGTTCGTCGTGTTCTCGTCGGCGATCGCCGGGTTCGGTCGCGCGGGCGCCGCGGCCTACGCGGCCCAGAACGCCGCGCTCGACGCGATCGTGACCGCGCGGGTGGCCCGAGGTGCCCACGGGCTGTCGATCGGGTGGGGACCGTGGGACACCGGGATGGCGCGGGCCGGGGCGTGGACCGCCGACGGCGTCACCCCGCTGTCGACCGCCGTTGGGATTGCGGCGCTCGAGCAGGCGCTGCGGACCACCGGCGTGGTCACGGTGTTCCAGGCCGAAGGGCCGACGGTGGCCGGGTGGTACGCCGGCCGTCCGCCGCCGTGGCTCGGCGGGTGGCCGGGGTTGCCCGAGCCGACCGTCGCCAAGCCGACCGAGCGCACCCCGGCGGCGCTCACCCGCGAGATCACCGAGCTCGTCGCCCGCCTGGTGGGGCGCGACACGGTGCCGCCGACGCTCGGCCTGTTCGACGCCGGGCTCGACTCCCTGCTCGCGGTCGAGCTCGCGCGCCGGCTGTCGCGCGCGTTCGGGGTGCCGGTCCCGTCCACCGTCGCGTTCGACCACCCCGACGTGGAGCGGCTGACCCGGTTCGTGTCCCGCCTGCTCGGCGTGGGCCCGGCCGAGCGTCCCGCGGGCCCGGCCCGGGCCGGGTCCTCCGACGACCCGATCGCGATCGTCGGTATGGCGTGCCGGTTCCCCGGGGCGGCCGACCCCGAGGCGCTGTGGGACCTGCTGATGCACGGGCAGGTCGCGATCCGCGACGTCCCGGCGGACCGGTGGCGGCTCGACGACTGGTTCGACCCCACGCCCGGTCGGGTCGGCAAGATGTACGCCCGGGGCGGCGGGTTCCTCGACGACCTCACCCAGTTCGACCCCGAGTTCTTCGGGATCTCCGCCCGCGAGGCGCCGACGCTCGACCCGCAGCAGCGCCTGCTGCTCGAGGTCGGGTGGGAGGCGCTGGAGCGCGCCGGCCTCGCAGGGGCGTCGCTGCGCGAGTCTCCGACCGGGGTGTACGTCGGGATCGCCGACCGCGGGTACCTGCACCGGTTCCACCAGCCGGGGGAGCCGCTGTACCCGGACGCGTGGGCGGGCACCGGCACCGAGCCGTCGTTCGCCGCCGGCCGCCTCGCGTACGTGCTGGGCGTGCACGGCCCGGCCCTCGCGCTGAACACGACCTGCTCGTCGTCGTTGGTCGCGGTGCACCTCGCCGCCGCCGCGCTGCGGCGGGGGGAGTGCGACACCGCGCTCGCCGGCGGGGTCGCGCTGATGTTGTTGCCCGACGACACCGCGTACCTGTGCGCGCTGCGCGCCCTGTCGCCGACGGACCGGTGCCACACGTTCGACGCCGCCGCCGACGGGTACGCCCGCGGCGAGGGCGCGGGGATGGTGGTGTTGCGGCGGCTGTCCGACGCCCGCCGCGACGGCAACCCGGTGCTCGCGGTGCTGCTCGGCTCGGCGGTGAACCACGACGGGCCGTCGAGCGGGCTCACCGTGCCGAACGGCGCGGCGCAGGAGCAGGTGCTGCGCGCGGCCCTGGCCGACGCCGGGGTGACCCCCGACCGGGTCGGGTACCTCGAGGCCCACGGCACCGGCACCTCCCTCGGCGACCCGATCGAGGTGCACGCGGCGAACGCGGTGTACGGCGACCGGTCCGAGCCGCTGCTGCTCGGCGCGGTGAAGGCGAACCTCGGCCACCTCGAGCTCGCGGCCGGGATGGCGTCGCTGGTGAAGGCGGTGACGGCGCTGCAGCGCGGGGTGGTCCCGCCGCACCCGACGTTCACCACCCCGAACCCGGCGATCACGTTCGGGCGGGCGGTGGTGCCCACCGCGCCGACTCCCCTCGCCCCCGGAGCGCTCGCCGCGGTCAGCGCGTTCGGGCTGTCCGGGACCAACGCCCACCTGGTGCTCGGGCCGGCGCCCGGGGCGCCCCCGGGGCCGACCGCCGGGGCCGACCGGACCACCCACGTGGTCGCGTTGTCCGCCGGGTCCGCGCCCGCGCTGGTCGCGCTCGCGCGCGGGTGGATCGGGCGCGGCGCCCCGGCCGACGTCGCCGCTGCGGCCCACCGCCGGCGGGTGTTCGGGGTGCGCGCCGCGGTGGTCGCGTCCGACCCGGCGGAGCTCGACCGGAAGCTCGCCGAGGTCACCCCGGTGACCGCGCGCCGGGGCACCCTCGGGTTCCTGTTCGGAGGCCAGGGCACCCAGTTCGCAGGGATGGGTCTCGGGTGGGACGCCGCGTCTCCGGTGTTCCGCGCCGCGCTCGACCGGTGCGCGTCGGTGGTCGATCCACTGCTCGGGGTGCCGCTGCGCGAGGTGCTGGCGAGCGCCGACCTGCTCGGCTCCACCCGGTACGCGCAGCCCGCGCTGATGGCGGTGCAGCTCGCGCTGGTCGAGCTCCTGCGGTCCGTCGGGATCACGCCGTCCGCGGTGGCGGGGCACTCGCTCGGAGAGCTCGTCGCCTGCACCGTCGCCGGGGTGTGGTCGGTCGAGGACGCCCTGCGCCTCGCGGTCGCCCGCGGACAGCTGATGGAGGAGCACGGGCTGCCCGGGAT
This sequence comes from Myxococcota bacterium, assembly GCA_040080105.1. Classification (GTDB taxonomy): domain Bacteria; phylum Myxococcota_A; class UBA796; order UBA796; genus JACKER01. Next base: position 1,997 of record JBEBJC010000714.1, on the reverse strand, counting down.
GATGGCGGCGGTCGGCGCGAGCGCGGACGCGGTGCGCGAGCTGCTGGTCCCGGGGGCGGAGATCGCCGCGATCAACGCGGACGACGAGGTGGTGATCGCCGGACCCGAGGACGCGGTCGAGCTCGTGCTCGCGTCGCTGCCGACCGGGGTGTCGGCGCGCAAGCTCGGCACCGGGCGGCCGTTCCACACCGCGTGCCTCGACCCGATGCTCGACCCGTGGGAGGCCGCGGTGGCCGCGGTGCCGGCCCGTCGCCCGCAGCTGCCGGTGGTGAGCCTGTGCACCGGAGCGCTCGCGGCGGACGAGCTCACCACCGCGGCGTTCTGGCGCCGGCACGCCCGCGAGCCGGTCCGGTGCGCCGACGGACTGCGCGCGCTGTTCGCGTCGGGGGTCGACACCCTGCTCGACGTGGGCGCGCACCCGGTGCTGTTGCAGCTCGCGCAGCGGAACGCCGACCGGCCTGGCCTGCGGTTCGCCGCCACCGGCCGGCGCGACGTCGACCCGTGGCGCACCCTGTCCGAGGCGCTCGGGGCGCTGTTCGAGGCCGGCGAGGACCCGGACTGGGCGGCGTGGGACTCGGGCCTGCCCCGCCATTGGATCGACGGGCCGACCACCCCGTTCGACCGGCGGCGGTTCTGGCTCGAGGAGCGGGTGTCGGCGGTCGGCTCGACCTACGGCGTGCAGTGGGTGGCCGACGCCTCCCCCGCGCGGGTCGCCCCGACCGCGGTGGACGCGGACCTCGGGCCCGTGTTGTCCGGCTCGCGCGCGCTCACCGGGCGCGGCCGCTCGATCGTCGCGGTGAGCCCCACGTCGCCGCTGCCGGCGCAGCTGGTGGACCTCGGGACCTTCGCCGACGAGCCGGGGGAGTTCGTGGTCGTCACCCGCGGGGCGGTCGAGGGGGACCCGTACGCGCGCGCGGTCACCGCGTTCGCCCGCTGTCTGTCCCTCGAGCGGGCCGAGCCGGTGCGCACGATCGACCTCGGCCCGGACGGGGGACACGCCGATCTGCTGCTCGGGCTCGCGTGCGCCGAGACCGAGGTCGCGGTCCGCGGCGGGCGGCGCCTGGTGCCGCGGCTCGAGCGGGTGTCACTCCCCCCCGCTGCACCGTCGCTGTCGGGCACCTGGCTGGTGACCGGCGGGCTCGGCGCGGTGGGCTCGGCGTTCGCCCGGTGGCTGCGCGCGCGTGGGGTGGAGCGGGTGGTGGTCACGACCCGCACGGCGGTGCGACCCGGAGACCCGCGGTCGGACACGGTGAACGCGCTGCGCGCCACCGGGCTCGAGCTGGTGGTGGCGGTCGCGGACGTGGCGGACGAGGAGGCCCTCGCCACCCTGCTCGCCGCGCACCCGGTCGACGGGGTGGTCCACGCGGCCGGGGTGACCGAGCCGCAGCTCGTCGCGGAGCTCACCGCCGAGGTGGTCGCGCGCACGGTCGAGGGCAAGGTGAACGGGGCGATCAACCTCGATCACCTGCTCGCGGACCGGCCGCTGCAGGGGTTCGTGTTGGTGTCGTCGATCGCGGGCGTGTGGGGGAGCCGCGCCCTCGCGGCGTACGCCGCCGCCAACGCGTACCTCGACGGCCTCGCCGCGGCCCGACGCGCGCGCGGCCTGCAAGCGACCGCGGTCGCGTTCGGCCCGTGGGCCGGCGGCGGGATGGTCGACGCCGATCGGGCGGCCGAGCTCGCGCGCGCCGGCCTGTCGCTGCTCCCGCCCGAGCCCACGCTCGAGCGGGTCGGCGCCGCCCTCGCGTCGGGGCGGGCGAACACGGTGATCGTCGACGCCGACTGGGGCACGCTGGTCAACGCGCTCGAGGTGCGGGGGCCGCGCCCGATGTTCGCGTCGCTCCGACCCGCCGCGCCGCCGCCGGCCCCGGTGGCGATCTCCGCCGGGATCGTGGACCAGATCGTCGCGCTGCCCGAGTCCGAGCGCGAGGCGGCGCTGATCCCGCACCTCGAGCGGCGGGCGCGCGCGGTGCTGCACCTCGACCCGTCGCGCCCCCTCC
>JBEBJC010000713.1:0-4649 GCA_040080105.1 Myxococcota bacterium | reverse complement strand
GGTGGTGGCGGTGGGCTGGTGTCCTCCACCGGCGCGGCCGAGTCGTCGGTGGGCGTGCCCTTGTCGACCTCGCCCTGGAGCGTGTACTCCTGGCATCCGACCGCGAACACCAGCGCGAAGCTCCGTCCCATCGACCCCCCTCGAGACCGCGCAGGATAACGCCTGTCGACCGTCACGCGGGCGAGCGTCGCGCGTTGAACGGTCGGAGGGCGAGGTGGCGTTCTTTCTGGCGGGGGGGTTCCCGATGGTGTTCGTGACCGTGTTCGGCTTGGTGGCGCTCGCCTCCGCCGTGCGGTTCGCGCTCGCGCCGGCGCCGGGCCGCGTCGGTCCGATCGTCGCCTACGGCGTGGCGGTGGCGCTGGTGTCGATCGCGGGCGCGCTGGTCGACGCCGGGGTGGTGCTGCGGGTCGTCGCACAGTCCGAAGAGAACCAGGCGACGATCCTGCTCGTGGGCCTGTCCGAGTCGTTGGCGCCGCCGATCCTCGGGTTCTCGCTGGTGGCGGTGGTCGCGTTGGTCACCGCGGTGGGGTTGCGGCGCACCTGAGACAGAGCGGCCCGGCGAGGACGAGGTCCTGGCCGGGCCGGGCGCACACGCGCGGTCTCTACGAACGCGCTACTTCGCGGGGTGCGGGACGCCGCTGTCGGCCGACTTCACGACCGAGTTGCCGATCCGCATGCCGTAGAACGAGCGGTACACGAACACCATCGACGCGAGGATCAACACCGCGGCGAGGGCGAGCTTCGGGCCCTCGAGGCCCTTGAGCTGCATCCCCACGCCGGTCTCGACCGCGAGCAGGCCGAACAGGGTGGTGAACTTGATGATCGGGTTCATCGCGACCGACGACGTGTCCTTGAAGGGGTCGCCGACGGTGTCACCGACCACACACGCGGCGTGCAGCGGGGTGCCCTTCTCCTTCAGGTCGACCTCGACGAGCTTCTTCGCGTTGTCCCACGCGCCGCCCGCGTTCGCCATGAAGATCGCCTGGTACAGCCCGAAGATCGCGATGCTGATCAGGTAGCCGATGAAGAAGAACGGATCGATCAGCGCGAACCCGAGGGTCGAGAAGAACACCACCAGGAAGATGTTGAACATCCCCCGCTGGGCGTACTCGGTGCAGATCCGCACCACCGCCTTCGAGTCCTCGATCGACGCCTTCGCGCCGACCGTGGTGTCGAGCTTGATGTTCGCCTTGATGAACTCGACCGCGCGGTACGCGCCGGTGGAGACCGCCTGGGTCGAAGCGCCCGAGAACCAGTAGATGATCGCGCCGCCGGTCACGAGGCCGAGCAGGAACGCCGGGTTCAGGATCGACAGGCCGACCTGCACCGACGCCGCCCCGAACTCGTGCGACAGGGTCTCGATGATCGAGAAGATCAACGTGGTCGCGCCGACGACCGCGGTGCCGATCAGCACCGGCTTCGCGGTGGCCTTGAACGTGTTGCCCGCGCCGTCGTTCTCCTCGAGGAAGTGCTTGGCCTTCTCGAAGTTCGGCTTGAACTTGAAGTTCTTCTCGATGTCCTGCTCGATGTTCGGCAGGGTCTCGATCAGGGACAGCTCGTACACCGACTGGGCGTTGTCGGTGACCGGCCCGTACGAGTCGACCGCGATGGTCACCGGGCCCATCCCGAGGAACCCGAACGCGATCAGGCCGAACGCGAACACGGCGGGCGCGCTCATCAGCGAGCTCATCGCGGTGCCGCCGTCGAGGCCGGTGATGAAGTAGCCGACCGACATCAGCGCCACGATCACGAGGCCGAGCCAGTACGCCGAGAAGTTGCCCGCGGTGAGGCCGGCGAGCACGTTGAGCGACGCGCCGCCCTCACGGGACGCGGTCACCACTTCCTTGACGTGGCCCGAGCTGGTGGAGGTGAACACCTTCACGAACTCCGGGATCACCGCGCCGGCGAGCGTGCCGCACGAGATGATCGACGACAGCTTCCACCACAGGGTGGTGTCGCCGTTGAGCTCGGGGATCAGCACGATCGACACCGCGTAGGTCGACACGATCGAGATCACCGAGGTGACCCACACCAGCACGGTCAGCGGCTGCTCGAAGTCCATCTTGTCGGCGTTCGCGTAGGTCGCCTTCGCCCACAGGTTCACCAGGCCGTACGACAGGCCCGAGGTCACCACCATCATCACGCGCATCGCGAAGATCCACACCATCAGCTGGACCTGCACGTGCTCGGTCGCGGCCTGGTTGCCGGCCACCGCCACCCCGAGGAGGATGAAGGTGATCAGCGCCACGCCGGTCACGCCGTAGGTCTCGAACCCGTCGGCGGTGGGGCCGACCGAGTCGCCGGCGTTGTCGCCGGTGCAGTCCGCGATCACGCCCGGGTTGCGCGCGTCGTCTTCCTTGATGTTGAACACGATCTTCATCAGGTCCGACCCGATGTCGGCGATCTTGGTGAAGATGCCGCCGGCGATCCGCAGCGCGGAGGCGCCGAGGGACTCACCGATCGCGAACCCGATGAAACACGGGCCGGCGAGGTCGCGCGGGATGAACAACAGGATGCACAGCATCAGGATCAGCTCGACCGAGATCAGCAACATCCCGATGCTCATCCCCGACATCAGCGGGATGTCGTAGGTCGGGAACGGCTTGCCCTGCAGCGAGGCGAACGCGGTGCGGCTGTTGGCGAAGGTGTTGATCCGGATGCCGAACCACGCCACGCCGTACGAGCCGGCGATGCCGACCAGGCTGAACACCAGCACCAGGAGGACGCCGCCGAACCCGCTCTTCAGCGGGCTGATCCACCCGAAGTACAGCACGATGATCGAGCCGATCAGCGCCTCGAGGATCAGGATGAACCGGCCCTGGGTGAGCAGGTAGGTCTTGCAGGTCTCGAAGATCAGCTCGGAGATCTCGAGCATCGAGCCGTGCACCGGCAGGTTCTTCACCTTGGTGTACATGAACGCGCCGAACCCGAGGCCGCCGACGCACACGAACAGTCCGAGCAGGAGCAGCGTCCACCCGTCGATTCCGCCGGCGAACGTGACCGACCCGAGGTCGGGCATCACGAGGTCGGCTTCACTGGCGAACGCCGGGGCGCCGAGCAGCAGCGCGGGCAGCACGGCCGCCCAGCGCTTGAGTCGATTGATCATGGGAATACTCCGAGAAAGGGTACCGGAGTGGCCCGGGGCGCCGGGATCGCGGGGGTGCGGCCGGCGTGGTGCGCTGTGTGTCTTGAGGCCCGGTGAGGTGCCTGGACGTGCAGCATGGACCCAGGGCCGCTCTTCGCGGCGCGCGCCCCTTAATTCGTCCGCGGTCGGGTGACGAGGGCGGGCGGGGCGACCGCTCCCAACAGTTAGTCGTTGACCTAACCATTGGTCCAGGCTACAGGTCGCCCATGGATGGGTCGGGGCTCGATCAGGTGTTCCACGCGCTGGCGGACCCCACGCGGCGGGCGGTCGTCCGCCGGCTGGCGGCGCGCCCGGCGACGGTGAGCGAGCTGCACCATCCGTTCGACATGAAGCTGCCGTCGTTCCTGCAGCACCTGCGGGTGCTGGAGGCGTCGGGCCTCGTCCGGTCGTCGAAGGTCGGCCGGGTGCGCACGGTCGAGCTGCGGCGGGAGGCGCTCGACCATGCCGGGCGCTGGCTCGACGAGCAGCGCGACCTGTGGGAGAGGCGCCTCGACCAGCTCGACGCCTACCTGGACACGCTGAAGGAGGGAGAGACATGACCTTGGACCCCGAACTGGACCTCGTGCTGGAGCGGGTGGTCGACGTACCGCCCGGCCTCGTGTGGGCCGGGTGGACCCAGCCGCACCACCTGAAGAAGTGGTTCTGCCCGCGCCCGTGGCGGGTGACCCACTGCGAGATCGACCTCCGGCCGGGAGGGATCTTCCGCACGGTGATGCAGGGGCCCGACGGCACCGAGAACGACAACACCGGGTGTTACCTCGAGGTGGTGCCCGGGAGCCGCATCGTGTGGACCGGCGCGCTCGAGGGAGACTACCGACCCTCCCGCGCGGTCGAGGGCGCCCCGTTCGTGTTCACCGCCCAGGTGACGATCGAGCCCCACGGCGCCGGGACCCGGTACCGGGCGGTGGTGATGCACGCGCTGCGCAGCGCCGCGCAGACGCACCAGGAGATGGGGTTCGAGGCCGGGTGGGGCGCGGCGTTCGACCAGCTGGTCGACGAGATCCGGCAGGGCAGCATCACCTGATCGGCGACACTGGGGCCGATGCGGACCCCGATCCACCTCCTGCGCGGCCAGATCGACCGGCACACCGGCCGCGGCACGGTCGCGGGCCGGCCGGTGCACCTCACCGACCGCCAGCTGCGGCTGCTGTGCACCCTGGTGGACGCGGACGGTGCGGTCGACTCCCGCGTCGCGCTCGAGCAAACGTTGGGCACGAACGCCCGCGCGGTCGACCTGGTGGTGTTGCGGCTGCGCCGGCGGGTGGAGGTGGACCCCGGGTCACCGGCGCACATCTTGTCGGTGTTCGGCGAGGGGTACCGGTTCGTCCCCGCTCCGCCGGGCGGGGTCGAGCACCCGGGGCTGCCGCCCGAGCGGGCCGAGCTGTTCGGTCGCGCGGCCGAGCGGTCCGAGGTCGAGCGGGCGCTGGTGCGGTCCGGTCGGGTGACGCTGGTCGGCCCGGGCGGGGTCGGGACGACCGCGCTCGGGCTGTCGGTGGCGCGGGTG
>JBEBJC010000712.1:0-4656 GCA_040080105.1 Myxococcota bacterium | reverse complement strand
CTCCCGTCCCCAGCAGGCCCTCCCATGCAGCTCGGCGTCGACTTCGGCACCACTCGTACGGTGGTCGCGGCGCGCGACCGCGGCAACTTCCCGATCGTCGCGTTCGAGACCGCCGACGGCTCGATGGCGGAGCACTGGCCCACCGTGGTCGCCACCAACGGGAAGAAGCTGGTCTACGGCTGGGAAGCGATGGCGCACGTCGGCGACCGCCGGTGGACCGTGGTCCGCTCGCTCAAGCGCCTGTTGCCGTCGGGGAACGTCGATCAACCGGTGTCGGTCGGACGGTTCGAGATCCCACTCGGGGAGCTGCTGATCGGGTTCCTGCGCGCGCTGCGCCGCGACCTCGCCGAGCGCTCGACCGCCCCCCCGCCGCCCGACGAGCCGCTCGAGGCGTGGGTGGCGGTGCCGGCGGGCGCGACCTCGGGCCAGCGGTTCCTGACCCTCGAGGCGTTCCGCGGCGCCGGGTTCGACGTGAAGGGCATCCTGAACGAACCGTCGGCCGCGGGGCTCGAGTACGCGCACCGGTACCGCAAGTCGTTCACCGCGGCGCGCGACGACGTGTTGGTCTACGACCTCGGCGGGGGCACGTTCGACGTGTCGCTGGTCCGGATGGCGGACCTCGATCACCTGGTGACCGCACACGCCGGCGACAACCACCTCGGCGGGGAGGACTTCGACCAGATCCTGGCCGAGATGGTGGTCGAGTCGCTCGGTCGCACGTTGTCCGACCTCGGCACGGGCGAGCGGGTGCGGTTGTTGGAGCAGTGCCGCACCCACAAGGAGCGGCTGAACCCGAACACGCGCAAGATCGTGGTCGACCTCGAGGACGGCCCGTCGGTCACGGTCGGGTGCGCCGAGTACTACGACCGCTGCCTGCCGCTGGTCGAGCGCTCGCTCGACGCGATCGGGCGGGTGCTCGCGCCCGGCTCCGGCGCCACCGACGAAGACCGGTTCGCGCTCGAGTCGCTGGCGGGCGTGTACGTGGTCGGCGGCGCGAGTGATCTACCGGTCGTGGCCCGGCGCCTGCGCGAGGTGTTCGGGCGGCGGGTGAAGCGCTCGGCGTACGCGTCGGGCGCCACCGCCGTCGGCCTCGCGATCGCGTTCGACGAGCAGGCGCCGCGGATCTCCGACCGGTTCAGCCGGACGTTCGGGGTGTTCCGCGAGGCCGAGAGCGGCGCGGCGATCGCGTTCGATCCGATCCTCGCCCCCGACGTGGTGGTGCGCCCGGAGGGCACCGAGCTGGTGCGCCGGTACCAGTCGGCGCACAACCTCGGCTGTTACCGGTTCGCGGAGTGTGATCGGCTCGAGCGGGGCGTGCCGGTGGGCGACCTCCACCCGTGGTCGGTGGTGCGGTTCGCGTTCGACCCGGGCCTGCGCGCCCTCGACGACCTCGCGACGGTCGAGGTCCGCCGGGTGGACCACCCGCGCCCGTGGGTCGAGGAGCGGTACCACATCGATCCGAACGGGGTGGTCGAGGTTCGGATCACCGACCTCGACACGGGCTTCTCCCAGAGCCACCAGCTGTCGGGACCGCGGGCGTGAGCGCCGCGGGTCCGCCCGTCGCGCAGCGCTGCTGGTAAGCTCCCGCCGCGGTCCCGCTCGGACGCGCCGGAGGTCGGATGAGGGGGTGGCTCGCGTGGGGCGCGGTCGTCGTCGTCGGCTGTGGCGGGCCCGAGCGCCGCGCGGCCACGGCGCTCGAGCGGTTCGAGGCCGGTGACGCCGAACGGCTGACCATGGCGATCGAGGCCGCGGACGCGGCGGTCGAGCGCCACCCGGACGACCCGGCCGCGTGGGCGCTGCGGGGCGAGGTCCACCTGGCGTGGGCCGAGCGCCCGCCGGTGTCCGCGGACCTCCCGGCGCGCGACCCGGCGGCGGCGGCGCTCGAGAGCTTCGACAAGGCCAGCGGCCTCGGGGCAGCGGGTGGGGTACACGGGGCGCTGACCGACCGGGTCCCCGCGCTCGAGGCGCTGCTGGTGGCGCGCCTGGTGAACGCGACCGAGGCCGGCGCGTGGGACGAGGCAGCGGAGGTGCTGGCGGTGGCCCTGCGAGCCCGCGCGCTCGACGAGCAGCTGCGCGGGGCCCACCCCGATCGCGCCGCCACGCTCGAGCGCCTGGCGGTGCAGGTCGACGCCGCCCGCGCCGACAGCGGTGGCGCGCTCGCGCACTACCAGGCGTTCGCCCGAGCGAACGGCGCCGACGAGCCGGCGCTGGCGCTGTTGGTGACCCGAGCGTTGGTGGCCGCGGACCGCGCGGACGACGCGCTCGGGTTCGTCGGTCCGTTGTCGGCTGCGTTCGGCGACGACCAGGGGTTGCTGCGGGCCGAGGTGGAGCTGCTGGTGGCCGCAGGACGCGGCCCTGACGCCATCGCGCGGATCGAGGGCGCCCTGCCCGCCTCGCGCACCACCGCCGGCGACCACCTGCTGGCCGGCGCGCTGCTGGGTGTGGCGGGTGCCCCGACGATGGCGCTCGCGCGGTTCGAGGAGGCGGTGAAGCTCGCTCCCAGCGACGTGTCCGCCCGGGTGGCACTGGGATCGGCGTTGACCGCCGCGGCCGTCGACGCGCGCGCCGAGATCGACGCCCGCGACCAGGAGCTCGATCAGCGACGCCCACCGCGCGACCTGCTGCAGCGGCTGGCGGAGCTCCCCGGCCTGTGGTTGCGCGCCGAGAGCGAGCTCGTGGCAGCGACCGCCGCCGATCCGACATCTTGTCCAGCGGCGCAGGCGCTCGTGGCGTTGTACATGGCTCGGATCGGAGACCTCGACGAGGAGACCGCGACCGAGGCCGAGCGGGCCATGGTCCGGGGGGACATGGAGCGGCGCGCCGCGGCCGAGCGCGCGGCTCAGCAGAACGGCTGCGGCACGGGAGGCGCGAGATGAGAGACCAGGTCACCAGCACCCACGCCCACAGCGGGGAGACGTTCCACCTGTGCGGCTGGCCGTCGCCCGTCCCGACCGACACCGTGTTGGTCGTTCACCACGGCCTGGGCGAGCACAGCGGGCGGTACGACACGCTCGCGCGCCAGCTCGAGACCCTCCCTGCGCACATCTGGTCGTTCGACCTGCGCGGGCACGGCCGCTCGACCGGCAAGCGCGGGCACGCTGACGGGCTCGAGCAGCTGGCCGACGACTTCACCGCGCTGATCCCGGTCCTGATGGAGCGAGCGGGCGCGTCGAAGCTCGTGATCTACGGTCACTCCCTCGGCGCGGCCGCGGTCGGGTGGACCCTCACCACCCGGCCCGCGCCCCCGGCGCTCACCGCGCTGATGTTGTCCGCGCCGCCGGTGTTCATCGCGAAGAACCTCGGGATGCGGGTCAAGGCGATCGCCGGTCGGGTGCTGGTGAAGCTGAGCCCGTCGTTGACGCTGGGCAACGAGATCCCGCTCACCGCGATCTCGTCCGACCCGTCCGAGGTCGAGCGGTACCGCACCGACCCGAGGGTCCACGACAAGTTGTCGGTCCGCCTCGGCTTGTCGCTGCTCGACGACGCGCCGAAGATCGTGGAGCGGGCGGCGAGGATCACGGCACCCACGTTGTTGTGGCACGGCACCGACGACCCGATCATCGACATCCGGGGGACCCGCGCGCTGTTCGCCGGGCTCGGCAGCTCCGACAAGGCGCTGTTCGAGCTGGCGGGCTATCGTCACGAGGCACACCACGAGCGACCCGATCTGGCGGCGAAGCTGTTCGAGCGGGTGCGGGCGTGGCTCGAACCGCGCGTCGCCCCGAGCGGCGCCGAACCTCGGAGCGCCGCCACGTGATCGTCGGGTTCGCCACCACCTCACTCGCCGCCACCGTCGCCGAGGTCCACGGCACGAGCGCGCTGTCGGCGTGTATGGACCAGGCGGACTGCGCCGCCGAGCTGCGGGCGGACGCGGCGACCGTGCTGCGGGTGGCCGCGAACGCGGCGGAGCCGATAGCGCTCGGCCTGTCCCCCGCGGTGGCTCGGGGCGACGGGTTCACCCTCGAGCTCGGCCTGCAGAGCCTCCCCGGTCCACTTCCCCCGACGGGCGCCGACGTGGTGCCGGTGTTGCCGCGGCTCGGGTTCGGCGGCGTGGGCGGCGGGCGCGTCCGGTACGGCGGCGGGATCGAGGCCAGCGGCGCGTTGCCGGCCGACGGGGTCGACCTCGGGTTCTCCGCCACGGTGCGGGGCGGGGTGGTGTTCGCGAGCCCGGATCAGCGCCGCTGGGTCGGGTTCGAGGCCGACGCGGGCTACGGCCTGGTGCAGGGCGTGTTGTTCGACGAGCCGGAGGCGCTCGCGGCCGACTACGGGGTCGAGCCGGTGTTCCAGCCCTGTGGGTACCTGTGCCGTGACGTGGCGAACCTGCTGCACGTCGGACTGGACAGCGTGCTCGCGGTCGACGTGGACCCGACCGCGGTGTTCGCGCTCCGCCTCGGCGGGGTGATGCACTACGACCAGCTCGTGCCGGGGCGTGACCAGGCCGTGTGGACGCTCACGAAGTTCGCGCCGCGCGCGACGCTCGCCGGCGCGTACCGGTTCGACTCGCACCTGATGCTCGCCGCGGCGGTGCGGACCGGGCTCGCGCTGGGGGAGCCCAGGTACCCGCTGATGGGCACGGTGTCGGTCGCCTGGCGGTTCGGGCCGCCCGCGACCCCCGCGGTCCGGTCTGCCCCGACCCCGACCGCCCCGGTGGTCCCG
>JBEBJC010000711.1:0-4659 GCA_040080105.1 Myxococcota bacterium | reverse complement strand
CGGCTGGACGGGGCTCGGCCGCCTCGACCCTCAGCGGGCTCACCGGCGTCGGCGCGTCGGACGAGCGCACCGGGGGTGGCGGGCTCGGCGGAGCCGGCGCTGGCGTCGCCTGCTGGGGCGTGGCCTTGATCGACGGTGGGGGGACCGAGATCGCCGGCGGATCGTCCTGTGGCTGGTTCTGGGTCGGCACCGGCCCGTCGGCCACGGCCACTGCCGGATCGCCCAGCTCGGTCTTCTCGAGCTCGTCCGGGTCACCGTCGGGGGAGCCTTCCACCCCATCGACCGCGGTGGGGTCGGAGGCACCCGGACGGTTCGGCCCCCGTGGGATCGGTACCTCGGTGGCCGCCTCTACCGCCACCTCGGCCTCAGCGGCCTCAGGCTGGGCCTCTGCCGGACGATCGGGCGGCGTGACCGTGGGGATCCACGCCACCTGCGCGCCCTGCACCCGACGCGGGGTCGGGGCCTCGAGGTCGGACGCCGCCGGCCGGCCGCCGAGCGCCACCCCATCCGACGCGATCAGGACCTCGCCGTCGCCGAAGCAAAAATCGACGTGGTCCTTGTACGTCTCGCCGCACCGCTGGCAGACCTTCATCGCGCGCCGACCCTCGCGAGACCCAGTATACGCATCGCACCGCGCCGCGGGCAATTCGGCGGGATGGGAGCACCCCGAACGATCGGCCGGAACAACTCCCCCTCTCCCCGTGGGAGAGGGCTGGGGTGAGGGCTGCAATTCGGCGGGACGGGAGCCCGCCGGACGATTGAATCGTTCAGGCCGGGTGTTCGGGGGCGGCCGATGAATTCCCCTCTCTCCTTCCGGGAGAGGGCTGGGGTGAGGGCTGCAATCATCGACCGCCCCCATACACCTGACGCAGGTGGCGTGAGATCACCAGCCGCTGGATCTGGTTCGTGCCTTCGACGATCTGCATCACCTTCGCGTCGCGCATGTACCGCTCGACCGGATGTTCGCGGGTGTACCCGTAGCCCCCGAGGGCCTGCACCGCGTCGGTGGACACCGCCATCGCCGCGTCGGTCGCGACGACCTTCGCCATCGCGGCGATCGGCGAGTACGGCCGCTCGTTGTCGCGGAGCCAGGCCGCCTTGTGCACCAGCAGGCGCGCCGTCTCGGTCTTGCACGCCATGTCGGCGAGCATGAATCCGACCCCCTGGAAGTCGATGATCGGCGTGTCGAACTGCTTTCGTTGCGTCGCGTACGACGCCGCCACGTCGAGCGAAGCTTGACAGATCCCCACGCTGGTCGCGCCGATGGTGATCCGGCCGGAGTCGAGCGCGCTCATCGCCACCGTGAACCCGGTCCCGTCGTCGCCGATCCGATCCGACTCGGGCACCCGCACGTCCTCGAGCACGACCTCGACCGTGGGAGAGGCCCGCAGGCCCATCTTCTGTTCCTTGCGACCGAACGACAGCCCCTTCGCGTCTCCCGGCACCAAGAACGCCGAGATCCCCCGGGGACCCTTCCCCCCGGTGCGCGCCATCACCACGTACAGATCGGCCACGCCGCCGTGGGTGATCCAGAACTTGTTCCCGGTGATTCGGTACTCACCCCCTTCCCGGACGGCGGTGCACTTCAGCGAAGCCGCGTCCGAGCCGGAGTCGGGCTCGGACAGCGCGAACGCGCCGAGCAGCTCGCCGCTCGCGAGGCCCGGGAGCCAGCGCTCCTTCTGCGCCTCGGTGCCGAACCGGTTCAGGATGACCTGGGGAAGGCCCGTGACCGCGATCGACACCGCGTACGAGGCGCTCACCCGCGCGATCTCCTCCAGGACGATGCAGTACTCGAGGTACCCGAGCCCGAGCCCGCCATAGCGCTCGGGCGTCGGGACCCCACACAGCCCCTGCTCGCCCATCGCCCGGATCAGGTCCTTGCGGAACCGCTCGTCCTCGTCGTCCTGCTGCACGGTAGGACCCAGGGTGGAGCGGCAGAAATCCCGCGCCGCCTCCGCCAGGGCTTGCTGCACCGGTGTCGTCTCGAACACGCCAACCCCCGAAGCGACGCTCCTATCTCAGCAGCGCCCCCGCGGCCGGCTCGACCTCGGCCGGGGCAGCGGACACGGACCACCCGGCCGACAGCGACTCGTACCGCCCGTCGCGCAGGGTCAACGTGTCTCGACGCACCACAACCGCCCGCTCCGGCCGGTCGGTGAGGAGCGCGACGATCTCCCTCGCCTTCGCCGACTTCCCGTCGACGGCGACCAACCGGAGGTCGACCGCCGGGACCTCCGAAGCGGGGCGCACCACCATCGAAGCGATCGAGGGGCGGAGGTCGAACGATCCTCCCTTCTTCACCTTTCCCGGTCGCTTCTCGCGCTCGACCACCGTGGACTCGGCCGCGAGGATCTCGTCGACGCGCGCCTGCAACGCCACCGGATCCTCGTGTGGCAGCCACACCACGTAGTCGTGGCCGTGGTTCAGCGACATCAGGGATGCGACCGACAGCGGGACCTCACTGACCCCGTGCACGCCGAACCCCTCGGGCACCACCCGCTGGAGCTCGGCGAGGAAGGTCGCCGGGTCGACGGCCGCGACCAACGTGAGGTCGAGGTACTCGCCGGTGCTCTGCTCGTTGTGCGGCATCGCCGACGAGAACGCCATCTTCGGGTGCGGGTGGAACCCCTGGCTGTACGACAGCGGCGCCCGCGCCCGTCGGAGCGCGCGCAACCACGCGTTGAGCGCCTCGAGGTGGGTGAGGAACCGCGCGACGCCGGTGCGGCTGATCCGCAGCCACAGCCGCTGGACCGCCGGGGGCTCCACGTACGGCGACGGCTCGGACCGCTTCCACTCGGACTCGGGCTTCCGACCCTGGATCGAGCGGCGCAGCATCGACGCGCACAGCGGCCGCTCGCGGTCGATCACCCCGCACTTGTGGCACTTGGCGCGACGGCAGTCCTGCGCGTGTTTCAGCTCCAGCGCCCGCTTCCAGTCCTCGACGAACCACTCGCGGTCGATCGCCACGTCGATGTGGTCCCACGGGAGCCGCTCGTCGAGCGTGCGCTCGCGCAGCGCGTCGGCCACGTCGAACCCGGTGTCCGCGATCGCCGCTTGCCACGCGTCGAACTTCAGGTGCTCCCGCCACGCGTCGAACCGGGCTCCCCGGCGCCACGCCGCCTCGATCAGGTCGCCTGCGCGACGATCCGAGCGGGAGACCAACCCCTCGAGGAAGGTCTCTTCCGGGTCGTGGCGCCCGAACTTGATCCGGCTGTCCCGGCCCAGCGCCGCCTGCAGCACGTCCTGGCGCCGCTCGGTCTCGGCGAGATCGATCTGGCGCGCCCACTGGAACGGGGTGAACGGCTTCGGCACGAACGTGGACACGCCGAGGTTCGCCTTCGCCTTCGGGTGGACCTTGCGGCCCCGCTCGACCGCCCGGCGTGCCAGGTCGGCGATCGCGATCACGTCGTCGTCCCGCTCGGTGGGCAGGCCGATCATGAAGTACATCTTCACGTGGTCCCAGCCCCGCTCGTACGCGGCGCAGGTCATGTCCAGCAGGTCGTCGTCGGGGATCCACTTGTTGATCACGGCCCGGAGGCGGGGCGAGGCGGCCTCCGGCGCCACGGTCAGCCCAGTGCGACGGGTCTCGGCGACCATGTCGGCGAGCTCGACCGAGAAGCTGTCGAGGCGCAGCGACGGCAGGGACACCGACACCCGCTGCGGCCGCGCCTTCTGCACGGTGTTCTCGACCAGCTGGCGAACCCGGCTGTAGTCGCAGGTCGACAGGCTGACCAGCGACACTTCCTCGTACCCGGTGGACGCGAGCGTCCGATCGAGCAGCTCGTCGACCTTCTCGAGTGACCGCTCCCGCACCGGGCGGGTAGTCATGCCGGCCTGGCAGAACCGGCACCCCTGGGTGCACCCCCGCAACACCTCGAGGCTCACCCGGTCGTGGACCTGCTGGGTGAACGGCACGATGTAGTTCACCGGGAACGTCGCCCCGTTCAGGTCGCGGGTGATCCGCTTCCGGATCTTCGGGCCGTCGACCGCGGGCAACACGCGCCCGTCGGGGAGCGTGTCCATCGGGTACAGCGCGGGGACGTACACCCCCTCGAGCCGCGACAGCGCCTCGAGCTTCTCGGCCCGCGACCGCCCCCTCATCGCCCGCAGCACGGACACGATCTCGAGGATCGCGTCCTCGCCGTCACCGATCACGAAGAAGTCGAGGAACGGGGCCAACGGCTCGGGGTTGAACACCGCAGGGCCGCCGGCGCAGGTGAGCGGGTCGGTCTCACGGCGGTCGGCGGTGCGCAGCGACATCCCAGAGAGATCGAGCAGGTTCAGGATGTTGGTGTACGTGAGCTCCGACTGGAGCGTGAACCCCAGCAGATCGAGCTCACCAGCGGGAATGCGGTTCTCGAGGGTGAACAGGGGCAGCCCGCGGGACCGGAGGGCCGCCTCCATGTCCGCTGCCGGCGCGTACAGCCGCTCGCAGCTCGCCCACGGCAGCGCGTTCACCGCCGCGTACAGGATGTGGATGCCCAGGTTCCCGAGGCCGAGGTCGTACAGGTCGGGGAACGCGAGGGCGATTCGAACGTCGACCGACGCCGGATCCTTGTGGACGGAGTTGACCTCGTTGCCGAGGTACCGCGACGGCTTGTCGACCGCCGGCAGGATCTCGGTCTCGAGGATATGGGCGAGGTTCCGGGGCGGGGTGGT
>JBEBJC010000710.1:0-4663 GCA_040080105.1 Myxococcota bacterium | reverse complement strand
GACACGGACACCGTCACGGTCGACACCGCGACCGATCCGGACACCACGCCTCCGCCGGTCGACACCGGCACCCCGCCGGTCGACACCGGCACCCCGCCTGTGACCGTCCCCGCGTCGGCCCCGGTGTACGCCAACACGTCCGACACGCTGTTCGAGATCGACCCCGCCACCGGCGCCCGCACGTACGTCGGGACGTTCCAGGACGGGGGCGCCCCGATCGACGGGATGGTCGACATCGCGATCGACACCGCCGGCCGGATGTTCGGCGGGACGTACGAGGCGATCTGGCAGATCGACCCCACCACGGCCGCCGTGTCGCAGGTGTGCGAGACCGACCTCGCCCCGTACGCGCTCGCGTTCACCTCCGACGGCGTGTTGTTCGCCGGCGCCGGCGCCGACATCGTCCGGGTCGAGCTACCGACCTGCCGCACCACCACCCTCGTGTCCAACTCGGACTACGAGACCTCGGGCGACCTCGTGGGCCTGCCCGATGGCTACCTGTACTGGACGGTCGACGGCGGTGACAGCGACCACCTGGTGCGGGTCGATGCGCTCACCGGGGCCGCGTTCTGGGTGGGGGTGGTCGACGAGGTCGACCTGTTCGGGCTCGGCTACGACCAGGGCGAGCTGTACGGGTTCTCGAAGGGCGGCGCGATCGTGCGGATCGACCCCGGCAACGCGTCGACCCAGAGCGTGTTCTCCGACGGCACCAGCTGGTGGGGCGCGACCACCAACCCGGTCGTGTGGTGATCGGTTAGTGACTCCGCCTGGAGTGTCGATGTTCGTCCTCGGCCTGGGGTGGATCGCGTGTGGGCCCGAGCGGCTCGCGCCGTCGTCGGAAGGGGTAGACGGGGCCCGCGAGGCCGTCCCGGTCGACCTCGTGTTCGGGTCGTACGGCGAGGAGACCGCGAGCGGAGAGATCGTCGAGGGGGCGACAGTGCACGTCGCGTTCGACGAGACGCGGCTGCCCCAGTGCCGCGGGTGGAAGTACGGCCACCCGGCGTGGGCGATCACCGCGTTCTGGCGGATCGACGGCGGGCCGGTGTCGACGTTCCCGGTGGTGCTCCCGTCCGGCCCGGTCGACGCCTCGTTCGTCCCGCCGGCCGCGGGGGAGCTCGAGCTGTGGTTCATGGTGAACGACGCGTTCGGCTGTGTCGCGTACGACTCGGCGTACGGGGCGAACTACCGGTTCCCGGTGTGGTCGTCGGTGGTCGAACCCGACTGGGTGGGGGCGGCCGAGGTCGCGATCTCGCGCGCCACCTGCGACGACGGCCGGGTGTGCGAGGCCGACCTGCGCCCGCTCGACGGGTTCTCGTTCGACACCTGGGCCCGCCAGCGGGCGGCGATCGCGGGCGCGTACTTCCGGGTGTGGGAGCCCGGGGTGACCGACTTCGACAACCCCGAGCTGTGGCAGGAGCTCGACGTTCGCGCCTACTGGCGGGTGGTCGAGCTCGAGGGGACGCCCCCGGCCCCGTTCACCTGGGACTGGGTCGACTTCGAGCGTCGGGTGGGCAACGACGCGCGGTACGCCCTGTCGCTGCGCGCGATCGATCCGCTGCCGGACCTGCCGATCACCGATCCTGCCGATTGTCCGCCGCTCACCCCGACCGAGGACGGCCAGTACGTCGAGGTCGAGGTCGAGCTGTACTTCGACGTGAACGGCGTCGAGCTGCGGCCCGCGCCGGGCGAGGGGTACCGCGGAACGTTCCGCAACTACCGGTCGACCTACGCGATCTGCCTGCCCTGACCCGGGCGGGTCCGCCCTGTGGTACGACTGCGGCTCGCGACCGCCCAGGTGTGCGCGAGGGGGGCCGATGATCGACGAGGGTGACTGGACCAAGGGCAAGACGAAGACCGGGAACCTCGAGTTCAACGTCGCCGCGGGCGCGTGTTACCTGCCGGTCTCGTTCCTCCACCTGATCGCGGCGGTGGTGTTCCTCGCGTCGGAGCCCCGCGAGCATCGGTTCGTGCGGTTCCACGCGGTGCAGTCGCTGCTGCTGTTCGCGATCACCGTCGGCGGGTCGCTGGTGCTGCTGATCGGCGGGATGATGGTAGTGCCGCTGATCGTGATGGTGCTCGGGGGGGTGGTCGCCGGGGTGCTCGGCGCCGCGTCGCAGGACCTCGCCGATCTGGTGATGGGCCTCAGCGGCCTCGTCGCGATGGTGTCGTACTTCGTGGGGGCGCTCGGCTCGATCGCGATGTCGTTCGCGTTCCCGGTGTCGTTCGTGATCGCGCTGGTGATGGTGTTCACCGGCAAGGAAGGCAAGTTCCCGCTGATCGGCGCCCTCGCGTCCAGGCTCGTGTGATCGTGGCCGACGACGACCGCACGGGGATGGACCCGGCCACGCTGCGCCGGGCGGTGGTCGATCACCTCCGGTTCACCTTGGCGCGCGACCTCGACTCCGCCACCGAGTGCGACGTGTACCTCGCGTTCGCCCACGGGGTGCGCGACCGGCTGGTGCACCGGTGGATGAGCACGATGCGACGGTACGCCGAGCTCGACGTGAAGCGGGTGTACTACCTGTCGGCCGAGTACCTGCTCGGTCGCCAGCTCGAGTCGAACCTGCTGGCGCTCGGGGTCCGCGACCTCGCCCGCCAGGGCCTCGCCGACTACCAACTGGATCGTCCGTCCCATCGCGCCGAAGTGAAGCTCGAACAAGTGTTCGAGCAGGAAGCGGATCCCGGACTCGGCAACGGGGGTCTGGGGCGGCTCGCCGCGTGCTTCCTCGACTCGCTCGCGACGCTGTCGCTGCCGGCCATGGGGTACGGCCTGCGGTACGAGTACGGCATCTTCCAGCAGGAGATCGTCGACGGGTGGCAGGTCGAGCACCCCGACGACTGGCTCCGGCGCGGCTGGCCGTGGGAGATCGTCCGCCCCGAGTACACGGTGAGCGTGCCGTTCGGGGGGCACGTCGAGCAGGGGGTCGACGCGTCCGGGCGGTTCGAGGCGCGGTGGGTCGAGGGGTACCGCATCCACGGGGTCCCGTTCGACACGCCGATCGCCGGGTACGACACGACCACCGTGCACACGCTGCGCCTGTGGCGCGCGCAGGCGTCGGAGCAGTTCGACCTGGCGCTGTTCAACGAGGGGGACTACCGGCGCGCGGTCGAGCGGAAGGCGCTCGACGAGGCCCTGTCGAAGGTGCTGTACCCGAAGGACACGTCGCCCGAGGGCAAGGAGCTGCGGCTCAAGCAGCAGTACTTCTTCGTGTGCTGCTCGATCCACGACGTGCTCCGGCGGTACCTCAAGGACCACACCGACCTGCGACGGCTCCCCGACCACGCCGCGCTGCAGCTCAACGACACCCACCCGGCGATCGCGGTCGCCGAGCTGATGCGGGTGCTGGTCGACCGCGAGCACGTGGACTGGGACGACGCGTGGCAGGTCACGGTGGCGGTGTGCGGCTACACCAACCACACGCTGCTGCCGGAGGCGCTCGAGCGGTGGCCGGTCGAGATGTTCGAGCGTCTGCTGCCCCGTCACCTCCAGATCATCCGCGAGATCGACCGGCGGTTCCTGCGCGCGGTGCACGTGTGGTCGAAGGGCGACGCCGAGGTCGCGCGGCGGATGGCGATCGTCGACGACCGCGGCGGACAGGTGCGGATGGCGCACCTCGCGGTGGTCGGGTCGCACCTGGTGAACGGGGTGGCCGAGCTGCACGGTCGGTTGTTGCGCGAGGAGGTGCTCGACGACTTCGCGGCGATGATGCCCGAGCGGTTCACCCACGTGACCAACGGGGTCACGCCGCGCCGGTGGCTGCTGCAGTGCAACCCCGACCTCGCCTCGGCGCTCGACCGTCGGCTCGGGCCCGGGTGGGCCACCGACCTCGACCGGCTCCGGGGCCTGCTCGCGCACGAGGACGATCCCGAGCTCCACCGAGAGCTGTTCGCGATCAAGCGCGCGAACAAGGTGCGGCTCGCCGAGCGGGTCGAGCGGTGGGCGCGGGTGAAGCTCGACCCCGACACCCTGTTCGACGTGCAGGTGAAGCGGATCCACGAGTACAAGCGCCAGCTGATGTGCTGCTTGCACGTGATGTGGCTGTACCACCGGGTCGCGATCCTGGGGGAGCGCCCGGCGCCCCGCACCGTGTTGATCGGGGGGAAGGCCGCCCCCGGATACGTGAGGGCGAAGCAGCACATCAAGCTGATCAGCGACGTGTCGGTCACCCTCGCCGCCGACCCGCGGACCCGCGACCACCTGCGGCTGGTGTTCCTGCCGAACTACGACGTGAGCCGCGCCGAGCGGGTGATCCCGGCCGCCGACCTGTCCGAGCAGATCTCGACCGCCGGCAAGGAGGCGAGCGGCACCGGCAACATGAAGTTCATGATGAACGGCGCGCTGACGATCGGCACGCTCGACGGCGCCAACGTCGAGATCCGCGACGAGGTGGGTCCGGACGCGTTCTTCCTGTTCGGGCTCGACGCGGCCGAGGTGGCTGCGAGGCGGGAGGTCCCCCTGGGCAAGCCGGGCTCGCCGCGCCTGCAGGTGGTGCTCGAGCTGCTCGAGAGCGGGTTCTTCAACCCCGACCAGCGCGCGCTGCACGCCGACATCGCTCGGTACCTCCGGTTCGAGGACCCGTTCCTGGTGTGCGCCGACTTCGACGCGTACGTCGAGGCGCAGGAGCGGGTCGAGCTCGCGTGGGCCGATCGGCAGGGGTGGGGC
>JBEBJC010000709.1:0-4664 GCA_040080105.1 Myxococcota bacterium | reverse complement strand
GGGTGACGAAGAACAACACCCCGACCACCCGGCCCCAGCCCCGCCGAGGCGGGGGAGCGAGGGCGGGGGTCACCGGGATCGACAGCGGCGCCGGATCCGGGACGTCGTCCGGCACGGTGGTGATCCCTGCCGGATCCTCGGTCGACGGGCGGCCGCGCCCGAGCGGTCGCGATCCGCCGCTGCTCGGCCCGGACTCGTCGGGGTCGGTCACGCGCCCGGGCTGGCCGGCTCGGGCTCCGACGACCGACGAGGTCTGCGACGCGACCTCCGGGTTCACGGTCCGACCGACCATCGACGGAGGCGGAGGGAGGGTGCCCGTGACCGGCGCGTTCGGCGACGGCGGGGACTGGATCGGCGGCGACAGGCTCGCCGCGCTCGAGCCGGTGGCGCGACCTGGGGCGGGGCCCCCGGTGCGCACCATCGAGGCCCCCCCGGGCGGTAGCGTGGTGGGCGCGGAGCTGGTCCCTCCGGCCAGGCCGTCCGGGAGGGCCCCGGGCGGCGGGCCGGTGAACTCGTCTTCGTCGACGATCTGGCCCGTGAGCGGGTCGCCCGTGTCGAGCGGGGGCAGCGCGTCCTTCGCCTCGGACACCAGCGTGCGGCAGTACCGGCGGAGCCCCGTGTCTCCCGCCTCCTGCGCGAGGATGTCCATGATCTCGACCAGCTGCGCCGCGGTCGGCCGATCGGCCGGGGCGTACGACAACATCAGCCGGAGCGTGTCCCGGACCTGCGCCACCCACTCCGGGTCGCCGGTGAGGGGGACGGAGGCGACCTTCTCGTCCATCTTCTTCTGGAACTTGTTCGGCCGCGGCGGGATCCGCCCGAAGCTCTCGAGCGTCAGCAGCTCGTACAACGTGATGCCGAGCGAGAAGATGTCGGCCGCCGGCGTGTCTTCTTCCCCGAGCATCCGCTCGGGCGCCATGTACCCCTGGCTGCCGAACGCCAGCGCCTGGGTCTTCGCCTCCCGCTCTGCGAAGTTCGCCCGGGCGGTGCCGAAGTCGAGCACCTTCACGCCGCCGGCCACGGTGACGAAGATGTTGGACGGCTTGATGTCGCGGTGGATCGCCCTCAGCGGCTGATCTCCCTGGAGCGGCACCGAGCTGTACGCGGCGTCGAGCGCGCTCGCGACCGCGAGGATGATCTCGAACAGCGCTCCCCGGGGGAACTCGAGGCCCTTCTCCTTCAGGAACGACGACATCCACTTCAGGTCGACGCCCTCGAGGTACTCCATCACGATCGCGCACTTGCCCTCGAGCGACGTGAGGTCCTCGACCTTCACGATGTGCTGGTGTCGGATCCGACCCAACACCCGCGCCTCGTCACGGGTGCGCTTGACCACCTCGTCGTGGCTCGACCACTTCGCGTGGAGGAGCTTGATCGCCACGATCCTGGAGAACCCGTCGGAGGAGATCTGCTCGGCGAGGTACACCTTGCCGAACCCGCCCTCGGCGATCTCCTTGTGAATCCGAAACCGGCGTCGGGCGATGCTCATCGACCGTCCTCGCCGCACACGCAGCGAACGTCGGAGGACCGCTCGTGTGAGGTGGACATTGGCCCGGGGTTCATCGTCACGTACAACAGCTGGTCCGCGGTGGCGCTGACTGGAAGGATGAGGAACTATACCGCAGGGGGACGCTCACCGACAGATGCCTCCGTCGCCGTTCGCGACCTCGGTGAGGAAGTGCATCAGGCCGAAGTACTCGATCGCCAGCTGCTCCACCCGCGGCTCCCGCCGCACCAGGCGAGAGAACCCGAACGTGCCGGTCAGGCCGGTCGCCCACGGAGACTCGCCGTCGAGCGCGCTCCCCTCACGCCGCAGCAACGCGGCCGACACCGCCATCAGCGTGGCTTCGGAGCGCCGCCCCTCGACCCGCTCGAACTGGTTGTACAGCGCCGGCACCAGCGACTGGTCGAACCACGAGGCCCGCTCGAACCTCTGCAGGGTGGACCAGTCGACGACGCGGCGCAGCTGGTTCTCCTCGGTGACCAGGTACGCGAGCGACGCGTACGGCTGGGGCAGGCCGTCCGACGGACACAGGGCGTCCCCGAGCTCGGCCGCCTGCTGCTCGAGCATCCCCGCGAACCGGTCGCGCTGCTTCTCGAACCGACCGATGTGCCCGGCGCTCGCCTCGGCCATCTCGTAGGTCATCCCGAACTTCTCGAAGTTCGCCCGCCGCTGGGACGCGAGGTACTGCATCGCGCGCAGCTCCTTGTCGTACTCGGCGCGAGTCTCGTCGACCCGCTCCTCGCGCGGGATCCGCTCGGTCTGGAGCAGCGCGACGTTCAACAACAACGCCAGCCCCCCGAGCGTGGCGATCACCCACGGGCGCCAGGTCACTTGCCCCCCTGCGGCTTCCAGTCCCGGACCTCGGTGCGGGTCGGGATGCGGAACGCGTCACAATAACCGTCGGACCCGGCGTAGAACCGCCACGGGGTGAACGCCGCCTGCTCCCCGTAGTTCTTCGCGTAGTAGCACACCGCGAGGAAGTGCTGCGCGAGGATCGTGTAGGCGTAGTGCTGGGTCTCGGCCGGGTACGACGCGTTGCAGTACCCCTCGTCCTTCGCGGTGCCGCACCGGATGTTCTGTCCGACGAACGAGCGACCCACGTCGGGGCCGTTCTTCTTCACGAACGCCTGGAACGCGGGCTTGACGTTCGACTTCTTCGCGTACTGCTTGCCGAACCGCCCGTCGTCGAGGCCCGAGTTGTGGCTGGTGATCGTGAGCTGGACCGCCGCCCCCGACAGCGCGATCACCGGGTCGCGCCACGCCTCCTTCAGCGTGTACACCGCCGCCTTGGTGGACTTGCCGAGGTCCTTCCGATCGTCGACGTTGCACGACTTGATCAGGCACCGGCCGTCGCCCATGTACGCCGCGTTCTGACGGACCCCCGGCGGGGGCGCCGGGTCGGACGGGGTCCACGACAGCCCGCTCGTGCCGACGAACTTGCAGTCGGCCACGCGGAAGTCGAGCCCCTGCTTCGACAGGCGGTGGGCGACCTCGGGCATGAACTGCCAATACCCCTCGGCGCAGACCTCCGAAGTAATCTGGGCGTTGTACCGGCTCTCCTGGTACGGGATCGCGGCGAACACCTCGGGCAGCCCGGCCTCGCGCATCGCGAGCACCACCTTCGCGTACTCGACCGACACCGCGTCGAGCCGGCGGAAGAACAGCCACGACTTCGCGTGCGCATCGGCCGACGCGGTGACGTACTTCAGCAGCCGCTGGTCCCACTGGCTCGGCTCCTCCCACCCCTTCGCGCCCGCGTTCGCGGCGGTGATGTTCGGCTCCATCACGAACTTGAAGTACGGCTGCTCCATCCCCTCGAGCAGGTGCGCGTAGTCGCGGCTCTCCTCGGCGTCGAGCGTCACCGACTCGTAGAACTCGTAGCCCGCGTCCTCGGGGCCGATCGGGGCCACCGGCCGGTACAGGAACAACGCCCAAACGACCAGGGTGACGATGCACCCGGTGCTCATCAGGGTCACCATGAACGAGCCGCCGAGGAACCAGAACGGCGCCGAGCTCGACGAGATCCGCCCCACCCGGCGTGCGTCGTACGCCGCGGGGACGTCGCCGCGCGCGCCGGTGGGCACGTCGACCCGCTCGGACGCGAGCTGGCCCGACTGCCACTCGCCCAGCCGCCGGCTGCCGACGTACTCGATGGTCGCCCCGCGCCCGATCGGGCCGAGGTGGAGCGCGCACCCCGGCGACAGGAACTCCGGCCCGACCATCGGATCGATCTCGGACCAGTTCACGTTCGGGTGCGGCGCCATCCGCACCTGGTTCGTGCCGACCGGGGCGACCGACGCCGAGCCGCCGGAGTACGCGGTGATCACGCACTGCCGCACGTCGAGGCCGCGGTAGCCGGCGAGCTTCAGCCCGCCGGGGCCGGGGTCGGCCCCCAGGCGCACCACCGG
Organism: Myxococcota bacterium; assembly: GCA_040080105.1. Taxonomy (GTDB): domain Bacteria; phylum Myxococcota_A; class UBA796; order UBA796; genus JACKER01. Next base: position 752 of record JBEBJC010000709.1, on the reverse strand, counting down.
GCCGCGCAACACCTGCTCTCCGAGCCCCGCCAGCGGGCCCTGGAGAACCTTGAGCGCTACGTCCCACCGCTCCTGCTGCGTCACGCCTCACCTGATGCGAAGGGTCCTGCGAGGGGGACCAACCGTCCGGCGCCGCGCAGGTGGACCGTGCTCGGTGCCGAGGAGCGTGGCTGAGTCGACGGTCGGTGCATGGTAACCCAGGTCACGGCGGACCGATCACCAGGCGAGCGTGTTGTTGCAGCGCGTCGGTCAGCAGGAGCTCGGACGCCACCACGCGGCCCTCCACCGAGGCCACGAGCGGAGCGTCGGGCAACGGGAGCCAGTCCCGCAGGCCCGCGACGAACGCCCCGACCGGCACCACCAGCGAGACCGGGGTCCGGAACCGGATCTCGGGCTCCCCGCGCACCACGATGTCCACCAGGCGGGTCTCCGCGGGGATCCGCTCCACCCGGATGGTCGCGCCGGGCGGGACGGGTGACGCCGGATCTCCGATCGCGCGGAACCCGGCGAGGGCTCGACCGGTGGGGTCGACCGGGGGGCCGCCAGCCACCGCCAGCGCCCGCAGCACGATCGCGGCGGTCCGCTCGTCGGCCAGCCACGGCACCCGGGTGACCGCGGACCCGAACGCCACGTCGACGGTGGCCGCTTCGACCCGCGCCGAGCGCAGGGTCGGAGGCGGCGGAGGCGGCGGAGGCGGCGGCGCCACCGGAGGTGCGCTCGACGGCGCGGCGACCGGCTCGGCCCGTGGGGGC
>JBEBJC010000708.1:0-4684 GCA_040080105.1 Myxococcota bacterium | reverse complement strand
GGGCGAGCCCGCGACCGCGGGCGCGTCCCAGGTCGACGCGGCGCTGGCCCGGGTCGGCCTGACCGACTTCGCCGGCGACTACCCGCGCGAGCTGTCGGGCGGGATGCGGATGCGGGCGAGCCTCGCGCGGGCGCTGGTCACCCGGCCGCGGGTGATGTTGCTCGACGAGCCGTTCGGCGCGCTCGACGAGCTCACCCGGCAACGCCTGCAGGACGAGCTGCTCGCGCTGCGAGCCTCCGAAGGGTGGACGGTGCTGTTCGTGACCCACAGCGTGTTCGAGGCGGTGTACCTCGCCGACCGGGTGGCGGTGATGACGCCGCGCCCCGGGCGGATCGCGCACCTGGTGTCGATCGACCTGCCGCGCCGCACGCCCGAGCTGCGGGCCGATCCGGCGTTCGCGGAGCGGGTCGGCCAGGTGTCGCGGGCGCTGGCCGAGGTGTGCGCGTGACCCGGCTGCTGTCCGACGCCGGCCCTCCGCTCGTCACCCTCGGGGTCGCGCTGATCCTGTGGCAGTCGGCGGTGATCGCGTTCGCGCTGCCCGCGTTCCTGGTCCCGGGCCCCGCGGCGGTCGCTGCGGCCGCGGTGACCCACGCGCCGCTGCTGGCCGGAGCCACCTGGGTGACCCTGCTCGAGTCGCTCACCGGGTTCGTGGTGAGCGCGACGTTGGGCACCGCGCTCGCGTTCCTGTTCACCCGCGCCCGGTGGATCGAGCGCAGCCTCGTCCCGTACGCGGTGTTCCTGCAGACGGTGCCGGTGGTCGCGGTGGCGCCGCTGCTGGTGTTGTGGTTCGGCATCGGGTTCAAGGCGGTGGCGGCAGCGTCGGTGCTGGTGGCGATCTTCCCGGTGATCACCGCGGCCACCGCGGGCCTGCGGGCCGTCGATCCGGACCTTCGGGCGTTGTTCCGGCTGTACCGAGCCTCGCGCTGGCAGACCTTTGTGAAGCTCGAGGCGCCGGCCGCGGTGCCGTTCCTGGTGGCGGGCCTGCGCTCGGCGAGCGGGCTCGCGGTGATCGGGGCGGTGGTCGGCGAGTTCGTCGCCGGGCACTCCGAGGGGGAGCCCGGGCTCGGGTACGTGATCTTGTCGGGCTACCGGCAGGTGCAGACGCCGCTGCTGTTCGCGGCCGTGTTGTGCTGCTCGGCCCTCGGGCTCGCGCTGTTCGGGGCGGTGGCGGCGGTCGGGGACCGGTGGCTCGCGCGGTGGCACGCCAGCGCGCGCTGATACACTCGTTCCAGAAGGGAGCTGATGGGCCGTCCGAAGGACTTCGCGGTGGATCCGGCGCTCGAGCAGGCGATGCTCGTGTTCTGGCGCCACGGGTACCGCTCCACCTCCGTCCGCGACCTGTGTGAGGTGATGGGGATCGGCGCCGGGAGCTTCTACGGCACGTTCGGCAGCAAGGCCGAGCTGTTCCGGCGCGCCCTCGGGCGGTACCTGCGCCGGGTCGAGCTCGGCCCGCCCTCGGCCGCCGCGCTGCGCCGGTACTTCGACCGGGTGATCGCGGACCGGGACCCTGCCGGGTGCCTGCTGGTCGCGTCTGCGGGCGAGCGGGCGGCGCTGGAGCCCGACGCGCAGGCGCTGGTCACCGCGGGCCTCGCCGCGCTCGAGGACTTCTTCTTCGGCTGCCTCGGGGAGCGGCCGGGCGCGCGGGCCGACGCCGCGTGGCTCGCCGCCGCCGCGATCGGGCTGCAGACGCTGCACCGGGCGGGCACCCCGCGGGACCGGCTGGCGCTGGTGGCGGAGCGGACGTTGGAGCACCTCGACATCTCCCCGGCGACGCAGTAATGTAACGACCGTTAAAGAAAGGAGCGCCGTCATGTCGTTCGTCCCGCTGGTCGCCACCTGGTTCGTCGCGATCCTGCACTTCGGCTTCTTCGCGCTCGAGAGCGTGTTGTGGACGGCGCCCACCGGTCGCAAGGTGTTCGGCCTGTCCGCGGCCGACGCCGAGACCACCAAGGTGTTGGCGTCGAACCAGGGCGCGTACAACGCGATGCTCGCGGTCGGCCTGCTGTGGTCGAGCGCGGTCGGGAACTTCGGCGCGAACGCGTTCCTGCTGGTGTTCGTGATCCTGATGGGGGCCTACGGCGCCGCGACGGTGAAGCCCAGGATCTTCCTGGTCCAGTCGGTGCCGGCGATCGTGGCGCTCGGCCTGTTGTTCGCGCTCGGGGCGTGATCAGCGCCCCAGGGCGGCGCGGATCTTCGCGGGGTCGTTGGTGACGATCCCGTCAGCGCCGGCCTGCACCAGCGCCACCGCCTCGGCCGGATCGTCGATCGTCCAGTAGTCGACCCGCAGCCCGAGCGAGTGGCATCGGGCGACGAACGCCGGGTGATCGAGCCGGAACGGACCGCGGTGGGTCGGGATCTGCGCCGCCGAGCCCCGCGCCACCCACGGCCGGGTGACGAAGCTCGGCAACAGCCGCACCGCGGCGACCTCGGCCGGCGCGAGCGCGAGCTGCCCGGTCCACCCCGCGCGCCGCAGGGCGCGGACCACCCCGCCGTGGAAGCTGCCGAGGCCGACCCGCTCGGCCGCTCCGGCTCGCCGCACGACCTCGAGCGTCGCCAGCGCCGCGACCGGGTCGTCGTCCTTCACGTCCACGTTGAGGAACGTCCCGGGCCACGCCTCCAGCAGGTCCTCGAGCCGGACCGGCCGCTCACCTGCCCCTGCGTCCCAGGTCGCCACCACCGACCACGGCACCTCGCGAACCTTCTCCGGTCGCCCGCAGGTGCGCGCCCCGTCCGCGTCGTGGAACACGGCGACCACCCCGTCGGCGGTGAGCCGCACGTCGGTCTCGATCGCGTCCACCCCTGCGTCGACCGCGGCCCGGAACGAACACATCGTGTTCTCGGGGTGGTGCGCGGCGGCGCCTCGGTGACCGTACACCCGGAATGGTGGCATCGCCCCCCCGCGCCCGGCCTAACCCTCCTGCGGTACACTCCGCCGATGGTGTTCGCGCTCCTGGCCGGTCCGACGTTCGCAGCCACCTGGAACGTCCCTGCAGACGGCGACCTCGACGACGTGTGGGGCGAGGCGTCCGACGGCGACACCATCCTGATCGACGCGATCACCGAGACCCACCTCCCGTCGCAGCTCGACAAGCGCATCACGGTGGTCGGCGCCGGCGCCGGGTCGACCGTGCTCGACGTGAGCGGCGAGGGCAGCCCGGCGCTGTCGGTGACGGTGGCGGTCACGCTGCGCGACCTCACGATCGACGGCGACGACCAGGTGGCGCTGCTGGAGAAGCACAACGCGGAGACCCTGACGCTGGAGCGGGTCGAGCTGCTCGACGGGGAGGACCTCGCGCGCAGCGGCGGGGCGTTGTGGATCGACGACGGCGCGGTGATCGCCACCGACACCTCGTTCGTCGGCAACGCCGCCCACGAGGGGGGCGCGGTGAGGGTCGACGCGGGTGAGGCGTTCACCTGCGACCGGTGCACGTTCCTCGACAACCGCTCGGACGGCGCGATCGGGGACGGCGGGGCGCTGTGGCTCGCGGGCTCGGCGACGCTCACCGACACCGTGTTCGAGGCGAACGTCGCGCCCGAGTGGCACGGCGGCGCGATCAGCGTGAACGCCGCCGGGGCGCTCACGGTGTTCGGCGGCGCGTTCCTCGCCAACGTCTCCGGCGGAGACGGCGGCGCGATCGTGATCCGGGCCAACGGCTCGGCCACGGTCGCCCCGTCGGTGTCGGGCCCGACGTCGTTCACCGGGCAGGTGGCCCTCGCGGGCGGCGGGCTGTCGTGTATGGGGTTCTGCGACGTGGCGATCACCGGCGCGACGTTCTCCGCCGGCACCGCCACCAACGGCGGCCACCTGTACAACACGGTGGGCGAGCTCGACGTGACCGACACCGTGCTGGAGGGCGGCTCCGCCAGCGACGACGGCGGCGCGGTGTGGGCGATGAAGGGAACCTTCACCCGGGTCCGGATGTGCGACAACACCGCCACGGACCAGGGTGGGGCCGTGTGGGCGCTGGGGGACGTGTCGCTGCGCAACGTCGCGCTGCTGCGCAACACCGCCGATGTCGGGGGCGGGGCACACCTGGAGGGTGACGCCGACCTGGCCTACGCCACGCTGCTCGGCAACGCCGCCACCACCGGCGCCGGGACCTGGTCGGCCGGGGCGGTGGAGGCGTCGGTGTGGGCTGACCACGCGACGCTCGCCGCGGATGGGGCGACCACCGTCACCGACGGGGCGACCTGGGGCAACACCGCCGACTTCGGCAACCAGGTGGTGGTGGTCTCCGCGGCGGCGCTGTCGACCGACCCGTTCCTCCCCCCCGCCGCGACCTGCGGCTGGCCGGTCCCGCAGTGGGCGGGAGAGCTGTGGGGCGCAGGCACCGTCGGCGAGCTCGACCCGGACGGATCCCCATCCGACGGCGGCGCGACCGGCGGGCCGGACGCGGACCCGTCGCTGTGGGCGGACGTGGACGGAGACGGGGTGGCCGCGATGTGGGACTGTGACGACGCCGACCCGACGGTGGGGCTCGACTGCGAGCCCCCGGCCCCGCCCGACACCGGCGCCGCGGGCGACACCTCACCCTCCGACACGGGCGGCTCGCCCCCGGACACGGGCGGGGCACCCCCGGACACCGGTGGGTCGCCCTCGGACACCGGGTCGCCCCGTCCCGACGACGGGGGCTCCGCGCCGTGGGCGTACGGCGAGCCGGCCGCGCCTCGAACTCCGTCTGCC
>JBEBJC010000707.1:0-4688 GCA_040080105.1 Myxococcota bacterium | reverse complement strand
GTGGGCGACCGGGGCCGGGGGGGCTGCGGCCGGCGCCGGCTTCGGCGCGACCGCCGCGGGGCTCGGCTCGGGCGGCGGCGGGGGCGGCAGGACCTCCCCCGCGTGTACGATCAGGGCGCCGCGCACACACTCGTCGGTCAGATCGATCCGGAACGACCGCTCGTCGGTGCCCGGGTGCTTGCTCATGTCGTCGAGCAGGTGCACCACGTTGCGGGCGAAGAACTGGGACGCGTGGCCGGCCATCCGGCTCGTGAGGTCGGTGTACCCCACCACGCTCACCCCGCCGTGGTCCACCACTTCGTCGGCCCGGGTGACCTCGCAGTTGCCGCCCTGCGCTGCGGCGAGGTCGACCACCACCGCCCCCGACTTCATCAGCTCCACCATGTCGCGGGTCCACAGCAGCGGCGCCTTCTTCCCCGGGATCAGCGCGGTGGTGATCACCACGTCGGCGTGGGGGGCCTGCTCGCGGAACAGCGCCATCTCGGCGGCGATGAACGCGGGGCTCATCTCCTTGCCGTAGCCTCCGCCGCCTTCACCGGACTCCTCGATCTCGACGGTGAGGAACTTGGCCCCCATCGACTCGACCTGCTCTCGGGCGGCCTTCCGGGTGTCGAACGCGTACACCTCGGCGCCGAGGCCCCGCGCGGCACCGAGCGCGGCGAGGCCGGCCACCCCGGCGCCGATCACCAGCACCCGCGCCGGCGGCGTCTTGCCGGCGGCGGTGATCTGCCCGGCGAAGAACCGGGGGAGCAGGTTCGCGGCCTCGATCACCGCGCGGTACCCCGAGATGTTCGCCATCGACGACAGCACGTCCATCTTCTGCGCCCGGCTGATCCGCGGGATCCGGTCGAGCGCGAGGGCGGACACGCCGCGGCCGGCGAGGCGCTGCACCAGCTCGGCGTTCTGCGCCGGGTACAGCAGCGACAGCGTGAGCGCGCCTCCCTTCACCCGGTCGACCTCCTCGGGGGTCGGCGGGTTCACCTTCACCAGCAGGTCGCCCACCGCGAACGCGTCGTCGACGAGCTCGGCCCCGGCCTCGCGGTACGCGTCGTCCGAGTAGCCGGCGAGGGCGCCCGCGCCACGCTCGATCGCCACCGAGTACCCGAGCTTGATCACCCTGCCCACGGTGTCGGGCGTGGCCGCCACCCTCCGCTCACCGACCCGGGTCTCCCGGGGAACCGCTACCCGCATCGTCACGTCGCTCTCCCGTTGGGGTGGCCAGCTTATGCCGTCGCTCCGGCGACCACCACCGCGAATGCCCCCGACCACCTCGGTCGGACCGAGGTCCCGCTTGGCGCAACCCCGCGTTGCACCTCCGGCTCAGAACTGGAGGTACACGAACTCGCGGGTCGTGAGCGGGTGGAACACCACCAGGCCCCACAGCGCCGCCACCCAGCAGGTGGCCTGGGCCGCGGGGGTCCACGGCGACTCGTCGGTCGTGCCCACCCGATCGAACCCCCGCGCGCCCCGCACCAGCGGCTCGACCGCCAACACGGCCGCTGCGCACGCGGTGAGGGCGAGCAGCGCCAGCGCCACGGTCCACGCGTCTTGGGAGCCCTGCCACGGCGCCGACAGCAGACGGTCGGCCGCTGCGGCCACCGTGGGCCCGCGGAACCAGAACGAGCCCGGCACCAATACCACCGCCGCGTGCACCACTGCCGCGAGCACCCGCCGCCGGCGGCCGAGGCGCGACAGCCAACCGTCGATCGGGCGGTACAGCAGCGACCACGCCCCGTGCCAGGCCCCGAACGCCACGAACGACCACCCCGGGCCGTGCCACGCGCCGATCACCACGAACGCGGTCGCCGTGGCCAGCGCGAGCCGGGCGCCGCTCACCTGCCCCGACCCGAGCAGGGGGAACAGCAGGTAGTCGCGGACCCACAGCGACAGCGACAGGTGCCACCGCCGCCAGAAGTCGGGGGTCGACACCGCGAGGAACGGCTGGTCGAAGTTCGGCGACAGCTCGATCCCGAACAGGCGCGCCAAGCCGCGCGCGAGGTTGGTGTACCCGGCGAGGTCGGCGTACAGCCGGACCCCGAACCCGAGCGCAGCGGCCCAAGTCAGCACCCCGGGCGGGGACGTGAGCGCGTCGGCCCCCTCGACGTACGGCGCGAGCGTGTCGGCCAGCACCACCTTCTGCACCGCCCCCCACGCGGCCAGCGTGAGACCCGAGCGCGCCACGGCGAAGTCCAGCCGCCGTTCGGCGCGGATCTGCGGCAGCAGGTGCGCCGCCCGCTCGATCGGGCCGGCCACCAGGGGCGGGAACATCATCGCGAACGCGAGGAAGTCGACCAGGTGTCGCTCGGGCCGCGCGCCGCGGTACACGTCGATCGTGTAGCCGAGCACCTGGAACGTGTAGAACGACACCCCGAGGGGCCACAGCCACCCGAGCGCGGGTGGGGTCCAGTCGACCCCGAGCTGGCCGAGCGTGAGCTCGACGCCCGACAGGCCCCAGTCGGCGTACTTGAACGCCCCGAGCACCCCCAGGTGGCCGGCGACCGACAGGGCCAGCCACCCGCCGCGGCGCTCCCGCCACCGGTCGATCGCGAGCCCGATCGAGAACCCGCCACACGCCGTCGCCACCAGCAGCAGCGCCATCCACGGGTGCACCCACCCGTAGAACGTGGCCGAGCCCGCCACCAGCACGCCGCTGCGCCACCGGACCGGCAGCGACCAGTGCGCGACGAACACCAGCGCGAGCAACCCCGCGAACGTCGGGCCGACCAGGCTCACCGGGCGCGAATAGCCGACCTCGACCGGCGGGGCCACCGATCCGGATCGTCGAGCCGTCCGTATGCACCGACGACCGGCCTCGATCGGGGCCGCGCTCCGGGGGACTCATGTGGGTGTGGCTGGTGACGACCGGGCGGGCCGATCCGCCGGTGCCGGTGGCGATCGATCCGGTGCTCGACGAGGGGCCCGAGCTGCTGCAGATCGCGCCGGAGGCAGCGCTCGCGGGCACGGTCCAGCTCACCGGCCCCGGGCGGTCGGGGGTGGACCTGGAGCTGCACGTCGACCCGGCCGGCGAGCTGTGGCTCGGTGGGGCGCGGGTGGGCGACGACGCGGTCGAGCCCCAGATCTCCGCCTGGCTCGACGGGACGCCGGGCGCGCGGGTGGTGGTGAGCGCCGACCCGACGTCGCCGTACGAGCCGGTGGCGCGGGCGCTCCGACTCGCCGGTGGCGCGCCGACCGCGCTGGTGGTGGACGGGCTGCCGCGCGCCCATGTCGACGACCCGCTGTTCCCCGGGGTCGATGCGGAGGTGGAGCCCCTCGACGGCGGGCTCACCGGAGGCCAGTCGTCGGCGCTGCGCCCGCGTCGGGGCCGGTTCCCGCAAGACCCGTACGCGAACACGGCGTCGTACACCGCCTACACGCTCGAGCCCGGGGAGACGCGGCTCGGGCCCGCGTCGGTCACCGTGGGCCTCACCCGGAGGCTACAGGTGGGTACGGCGCCCCTGCTCGACGTGGTGGGCGCGGTGAACGGCAACCTCAAGGCGAACGTGACCCGCGAGGGGCCGCTCGACCTTTCCTTGTTGGGCCAGTACTACTACGTGCCGCTCGGGGGCGTGCTCACCGCAGTGGGCGCCGGTGACTGGTTCGACGGCCGCGGGAACTCGTCGGACACGGCGCACGCGTCGTATCTGGGCCTCGGCGCCACCGCCTCGGTGCAGCTGGCGCGCCCGTGGTCGGTGCACGGTCAGCTGTATTGGGCCCGGCCGGGGGCGAAGGGCGCGATCGCGTTCGACGACCTGCCGGAGGTGCTGCTGCCGGGGCTGACCGTCGGCGACACCGCGATGGTCGGGCTCGGCGTCACCGGGGACCTCGGGGTGTGGAACCTCGCGACCGACTGGCGGTTCAACCGCCGCGACAGCGTGTTCGCGTGGGTCCGATACCCGTTCTACGGGCGGGTTCGCGGCCTGTCCTCACCGTCGGTCGAGGGGCTGGACGCGGTCGGCAACGCGGACTTCATCGTCGCGTACGGCGACACCATCCGGTTCGACCAGAGCTACTCGGTGGCGTTCGGGTACCAGGGGTCGTGGAAACACGTGGACGCCCGCGTGGGGTGGGGGTTCTCGGCGGTCCGGTTGACCTGGGTGTTCCAGGCGTTCGAGCTGTCGTACAAGTTCGGCGGCGAGACCCGGCGCACCGAGGCCCGGATCCGCCGCGGGTACGGCTCGGCCACGGAGTGATCCGCGGCGGCCCCCGAGCCGTATCGGGTGCAGGAGGTTCCGATGCGCGTGTGGTTCGGGGGGCTGTGGCTGGGGGCGACGGGGTGTGAGGCGCAGGTGTGCGGGCTGCTCGGCTCGTACGATGGCGAGTTCGAGGGCGACCTGGCGGGCACGGTGGCAGCCGCGATCTCGGAGGACCCGAAGGACCCGACCGCGCGCGCGATCGCGTCGTTCGTGCTCGAGACCGCCGACACCCAGCTCGAGGGGAACGGGTACGCGCAGTGTGACAGCGGGGAGCTGACGCTCGACCTGACCGACCTCGAGGGCACACAGGTGGGCGACGTGCTCGGCGCGCTGACCGACGGCGAGGGCCACGGCGACTGGAGCCTGTTCGACGGCCGCGGCGGGACCTGGTTCTACTAAGACCGCCCCCTCACCCCGGCCCTCTCCCCCTGCGGGGGAGAGGGGGATCGGCAGCGACAAACCGCTGCTCGGCTCCGGGGGCGGGAAGAGGGGAAT
>JBEBJC010000030.1:0-20264 GCA_040080105.1 Myxococcota bacterium | reverse complement strand
CAACAGGCACTCGAGGTGCGGGTGAGGGTGGCCGTAGGCGGGCGCTGGCGTGCCAGGGACAGGTACTCCGCCTGCCCGGACCAGTCATAGGTGAGGGGGGCACCGGTGCCGCGTCGACGAGGCCGACCTCCTACGGCACCCCGGTCGCCACCGGGTTCCCCGACGGCGACTGCGCGTACTCGGGCGGGGGACCGTACACCGTGCTCCACTCGCTCCACCCGTTCGAGTAGTTTCGCACCCGGTCGTAGCCCAGCAGGCGCGCGTACAGGAACGCCAGGCTCGACCGCCACCCGCCGCCGCAGTACACCACCACCTCGCGCTCCGGATCGGCGCCGAGGCCGGCCCAGATCGCCTCGATCTCTTGCGGTGAGCGCAACCTCCCGTCCTCGCGCAGGTAGTCGGTCGAGGTGTCGTCGCAGTGCTGGCCCCACTGCGCGCCCGAGATCCGCCCCGCTGCGTCGATGTAGTCGTAGCCGCTGATCTCCCCGGTGTACTCGTCCCAGCTGCGCACGTCGATCACCAGGCCGCCGCTCGCGTGGTGCTCGAGGACGTCGTCGGTGGTGGCGAGGTACTCCGGGTGGGTCGGCACGACCGCGCCGAAGTCGTCGACCGGGACCGGCAGGGAGTCGGTGGTCTCGACCGCGCCGCCCGCGTCGACCCACGCGGCGTACCCTCCGTCGAGGAACCGCACGTCCTCGACCCCGGCGTACTTCAGCGCGAACCACCCGCGCGCGGCGGCGATCTGCCAGCCGCTGTACACGATGACCGTGGTGTCGGCGGTGATGCCGAACGACTCGAGCACCCCCTGCAGCTCCGCGTCGGGCTTCAGGTACCAGGTGGGGTAGCCGGTCTCGAGCAGGTCGGAGTCGAAGTGCAGCGCGCCCGGGACGTGCCCGCGCTCGTAGTCGGTGGCCACTCAGGCCGTAATGGCGGGCCAGCTGGGCGTCCCGACGATCGAGGTGGCGCGCGCGGAGGGCGATCCGAGGGAGAAGGTGCGGCCCGCCCTGCAGGTGGCGCTCATGCGCGCGATCGCCGAGTTCCGGTCGGCCGGCGCGGGACCGACTACGCCGCCGGGGACCGTTACCCCTGCGCTCACCGGCGCCGACCTCGTGCGGTTCCGCGAGGCCCATGGGCTCACCCAGCGCCAGGCGGCCGAGCGCCTCGGGGTCGCTCACGGTACGGTGGCGAAGGCGGAGCTGCTTCCTTCGCAGCCGCTCCGCGATCGCCTACAGGATGCCCTTCGCGCCGCGCTCCGACGGTGACCGCCCAACGGAAGCAAGAAGCGCTTCCCTGCTTCTCGGCGGAAGCGGCCAAGAATCGTTGGGCAGGCGATGAATCTCGCTTCGGTTGTCCGATCGTCGGCGCCGGCACGTCTCATGGGGTGTGTCGAGCCGGGAGGCCGACCTGGTAATGTCCGGCTCGAGGCCTCACCGCGAACCACCCCGAGGACGCCATGATTCATGTGTTCGTCGACAACTCGAACGTTCTTGGCGGTGCGCGGCGGGCTGCGAGAACGAATGAACCGGGCGTTCCTTGGTTCGCCTTGCGGGTTCACTTCGGGAACTTCTTCCAGTTAATCGAGAGGGGCAGACCCGCGACGACCAGGATCCTGGGCGGGTCGATCCCTCCCGGCCACGACGCCCTGTGGGATGCAGCGCGAACTCATGGCTACGGTACCGACCTGTTGCTGAAGATCGAGAAGGACGACGGAAGACTCGGTGAACAGGGGGTCGACGAGGTGCTGCATCTGAAGATCGCGAACGCGCTCCTCGACCATGACCCGCCGCAGACACTGGTACTCGTGACCGGAGACGGCAGCACGTCGGAGTTCCAGACCTCGTTCGCCGCCCAGGTGAAGCGAGCATCTCGCCGGGGTTGGCACGTCGAGGTGTGGTCCTGGAAGGAGCAGTTGTCGGGGCGATTCGGGCAGATGGTTCGGGACGGCGTTCAGAACCTCGTCGTCCGTCACCTTGACACCTACTACGACAGCGTCACCTTCGTGGCAGGCGGGATGTACGACGACCGTGGACGCGACCTTCATGTCCCCGGTCGAGCGCAATCCCCGCTGCCGGTGCGGCGGTGACGTCAACCGCAGGCCCCGTCGCTACCCGGTCGCGGCCTACATACATGTACGGCTCCTGGCGTTGTTACCGGGGGATGCCGTGGGTGTTCTACGACCTGCGCGCACTGGAGATCGGGTGGGCCGAGGGCGTGCCTGCACGCGAAGATCGTGGTGGTGGACCAGCGGCGGGAGTTGGTCACGAGCGCGGACCTTACGGAGGCTGCGCAGGAGCCGAACATCGAGGCTGGCGTGCTGATAGACGACGTGGGGTGATGGGCGGACGCTGGAGCGGCCGTTCAGGTCGCTGGTGTATGGGGGGATGTTGGTGAAGATGTCCGATCTCGCGGGGCCGGGCGTCTAACAATTGTAGATTTCACATCCGAGGGTGAGGGACAGGATGCCGCTCGACTTCTCTCAGACGCTCGTGGTCGGGATCTCATCCACAGCCCTGTTCGACCTCCACGAGGCTGTCGAGGTCTTCACGACGAAGGGCATCAAGGCGTACCGGGAGTACATGGTCGACCGTGAGGACGTGCCCCTGGAACCCGGAACGGGGATGCCACTGGTTCGCTCGCTGCTTTCCCTCAACACACATTGCGACGCCAACGACATGCCGATCGCCGAGGTCGTGGTGATGTCGCTCAACAGCCCGGAGACAGGGGCGCGCATCGCCAAGACGATCCGAGCGCTTGGTCTCCCGATCAGCCGCTTCGCGTTCACCGGTGGTGAGGCGCTCGCGGACTACGTCGAGGGCTACTGCGTCGACCTGTTCCTCAGCACCAACGAGGCGGATGTCCAGGCGGTGGTTGACGCGGGCAAGTGCGCTGGCGCGCTGCTCTACGACCCGCCGGAGGGTTTCGAGCCGCCAGAGAACCAGGTGCGCATCGCCTTCGACGCTGATGCGGTGCTGTTCAACGAGGAGAGCGAGGTGGTCTACCAGAAGGAGGGCCTCCCCGCGTTCCATGCCAACGAGGACACCCAACAGGACGCCATCTTGCCCGATGGCTCTCACGCCAACTTGCTTCGCAAGCTGTCGCGGCTCCAGGAACGTCTGCCGCAGCCCGTCGAGTACTCCCCCGTCCGGCTGGCGATCGTCACGGCACGCAATGCGCCCGCCGAGATGCGCGTCATCAAGACCCTCCGCGCCTGGGGCGTGTACGTCGACGCCATCTTCTTCCTCGGGGGCCTGGAGAAGGGGCCGATCCTCAAGGCACTTCGGCCACACATCTTCTTTGACGATCAGGACCGCCACCTCGCGGTGGCCGCGACGCTCGTGCCGTCCGGCCGGGTGCCTTACAAGAAGGGCTCGGGGCTGAACCCCGTCGACGAGTTGGTGGAGCGGTTGGATACGTCGGAAGTGCCTCTCAGCCGGTCTCCCGCCGACGATCCCAGTCCGACGGATCCGTCGCATGCCACCGAGTACATCCCGGAAGGTGTCTTGGAGGGCGTGGTGCGAAGCGTGAACAAAGATGCGACGGTGCTCGGGTTCGGGCCCGCCAGCTTGGAGAAGGAGTAAGGTCTTGCACTATCGACGGGGAAGGCGAGCGTGATGAAAGCTTGGAGCACCGGTTCGCGGTGGCTGCGCTGGGACCCGCATCTGCACGCCCCTGGCACGCTGCGCAATGATGGGTACCGCGGCGACTGGGACGGATTCCTACAGGCAGTTGAGGCCGCCCAGCCGGCCCCCGTCGCTCTCGGAATCACCGACTATCTTACTCTGGAGGGCTACAAACGCGTCCTCGCGTATCGGTCCGCAGGGCGGTTGGGTGGGATCCGCTTGGTGTTCCCGAACGTCGAGCTTCGTCTAACGGTGGAGACCCGTAAGGGGAACGCCGTAAACCTGCACCTGCTCATTTCGCCGGAGGACCCCGCGCACGTGGAGCGCGCGGAAGCCATGTTAAGCCGGCTGGAGTTCCCGTTTCGCGGCCACCGGTTTAGGTGCGAACGCGGTGACCTCGTTCGGCTCGGGAAGCTCCATGTTGGTAACGACGCGCTCGATGAACAGGCCGCCTTGAGAGCGGGGGCGAACCAGTTCAAGGCAACGTGGAGCGACCTCCGCGACCTCCGCAACACAGATGCTTGGTTCCGGGACAACGTCCTCTTTGCCGTTGCTGGAGGGGAGGATGGCCTAGACGGCCTGAGCAAGGACAGCCAGTGGGCGGCCGAACGGGAGAACATCGGGAGGTTTGCCGATATCGTATTCTCGGCAGCACCGAACCACCGCAAGTTCTGGACCGGTGAGCACCCGGACTTCGCCGGCACCGGGCTCACCACCAAGCCATGTCTACATGGATGCGACGCGCACACCGTCGCAGGGGTCCTCAATCCCGACATGGACCGTCGGTGCTGGGTCCGCGCCGAGCCTACCTTCGACGGCCTCAAGCAGACCTTGGTGGAGCCGTCACGGCGCGTCCATATTGGTCCCTTCCCGCCGCCAGGTCCGTCCGCTGCCAACGTTATCCGCTCTGTCGAGATCCACGGCGCTCCCTGGCTGGAGACTTCACGGGTTGAGTTGAACGCCGGGCTCGTGACCATCATCGGAGCGAAGGGCTCGGGGAAGACGGCGCTCGCGGACCTCGCAGCATTCGGGGCGCACGCTGAAGACGAGAAGCCGGGTGAAGCCTCCTTCATTGGGAAGGCGCGCAAGCATCTGGGTGGGGTAAAGGTTGACGTGCAGTGGGGTGACGGCTCCTCCACGGCCAACTCGTTCTCGAGCGCGACTTTCTCGCAAGAGCCTCGTGTGCGCTACCTCTCACAGCAATTCGTGGAGCGTCTCTGCTCGAATGCTGGCATGGCCGAAGCCCTCCTGGAGGAGATCGAAGCCGTCGTGTTCTCTGCGATCCCCGAGGAGCGGAGACTCCGCTGTTCCTCCTTCGCGGAGCTTCGTGGGGTAGAGCTTAACGACCTGCTCGCAGTGCGGGTCGACGAGCGCGAACGGATACAGCACTTTACGGAGGAAATCAGTGCCTCCTACCGGGAGCACTCCGCGCTCGACACCCTACGCGCCAAGCACACCGAGGCAGAGCGCCAGCGCAAGGCGGCGGAGGAGGCGCTGGCGAAGCTCCCCGTTGCCGGCGACCCCGAGACCGCAGCAGCGCACCTGGCGGCTACGAATGCCCTCGTTGCGCTTCGAGAGAGCATCGCCGCCGAGGAGCGCAGACGACGCACCCTTGCGGACTTGAAGGGTGCGCTCGATCGCCTTCAACGGGGGGTTGACGATGAGCACGAGCGCCTCCGAGCGCGCTACGCGGAACTCGAACTGAGCGATGTTCAGTGGGACGAACTTCGCCTTCGGAGGTCAGCCGAGGCCGCCACGACCTTGGAGCAGCTCGACGACGAGATTTCGCAGCGAATCAAGAGCCTGAACGAGTTTGGGACTCAGGTGCCACCTGGTACGGTCCCAAATGAAGCCCAGGGCTTGACGTTCCTCATCGCGGAGGAGTCCAGGCTCGGGAAGCTCCTCGGCACCGACCAGCAGAACGTGAAGCGACGGGCAAAGCTGAATGCAGACCTGCCCAAGCTCCGTGAAGCCGAGGACGCGGCCCTCAAGCAGGTCAAGCACGCGGAGGGGGCACCCGCGCGCCAGAAGACCGCAACAGCGAGCCGCCTCGATGCCTACGAGCGCCTTTTCACCACGCTGCTCCAGGAGCAGCGGAAGCTAGAACAGCTCTATGCGCCGCTGCACGGCCGTCTCAACGAGACGAAGCTGTCGTTCTTCGTGCACCGACGGGTGAATATTGCCGTTTGGGCGAGCGAGGGTGAAGAACTCCTGGACCTACGACGACCACCATTCTCGGGCAGAGGTGCCCTCTACGAGGCTGCGCAGCGCGAACTGTCGGCAGCCTGGACTGCGGGAACACCGGAAGACGTGGTGGCTGCCCTTGGAGGGTTCATCGAGAAGCACGGTCGGGAGGCGATGAGTGCCCGACGAGAGGGAGTGACTCCAGTGCGTTTCGGTGATTGGCTGTTCTCCACGGACCACATCAGCGTGGAGTACGGCATCAGCTACGAAGGCGTGTCAATCCCGCTCCTTTCACCCGGGACGCGAGGGGTCGTCCTGTTGACCCTGTATCTCGGCCTGGATCGGTGGGATGAGCGGCCCCTGATCATCGACCAGCCGGAGGAGAACCTGGACCCCAAGTCCGTGTTCTCGGACTTGGTTCCCTTCTTCCGAGAGGCAGCGGAGCGTCGCCAGATCATCATGGTCACGCACAACGCGAACCTCGTCGTGAACACGGACTCGGATCAGGTAATCGTGACTTCCTCCGTCCGGAGCGACGCCCAGGCGCTGCCCACCATCTGCTACGAGGCAGGTGGACTCGAAGATCGGAGCGTAAGAGACGCCGTCTGCGGCCTTCTGGAAGGCGGGGAGGATGCGTTTCGACGACGGGGCCGGCGGTACGGCATGGGTCATTAGGTGGCGAGCGTGCAGCATACTATCGGAGAAAACCGTGAATCGCACTGTGCTGTTTGCGTTGTCAGACATTGAGGTTGTTCCAAGCGCCTTGCGTGCGCAGCCAGCGCAGAACATTCCGCGTGAGGAGACAACGGTCAGCCTCCTTCGCTTGGCCCACCACGACTTCGTCGATGAGCATGCCTACACACCCGATGACGTCGCTACTATCGCGGCGGCCATGCGGCAGAGTGTCACAGCAGGGCCGGACCTTCGATTTAGAGGATCCGGCCCCGGAACAGGAGACCGAAAGAAGGGCGCAGCAGAGCGGTATGGACGTGCGCTATGCAGGTACTTTCTCTCCGAATTCTTCGGCATCCACTACTTCGCTGACATCTCGGAACTCGAAGGGCTAGCGCCTGCAAACGCGTGGAATCACCTGACTGTGAAGCGCATCGCCGACGGGGACATGCCCGACTACTTCTGCGCAAAGAGCGTCCAGTCCTTTTTCTTCGCGGAGGCGAAGGGAAGCCGCAGCCATGCTATGGACCCCCAGGCAGGGTATTTCCAGACTTGGCTTGGTCAATTTGGCCGGGTAGCCCTGGAATCGCCAAGCGGCTACCGCGTGCCAACCAAGGGATACCTGGTGGGGTCCGCCCTGTGCAACGAGCAGCACAAGAAGCGCCGCGGCCGTGTGGTCGTCCACGACCCCACAACGCCCGGAGGAGGGGCGCGACGCGACGATGAACTGTTGGGGGCGGGCGAACTGGCGATTCGGGTTCACTACGCCCGAGTTCTCGATGGCCTCGGCCTCCACCCGCTTGGCGATGCGTTGCGCCTCTGGGAGCCCTTTCCCGACGACTACCGCGTGGAGATCATGCACACGGGCCGTGATGTTGGGGGTCGTAGTTTTGTCATCGGCGGCCGGCCCTTCCCATGGTTTCTGGACTGGCAACCCCACACTAGATGGATCTACGGTTTGGACAGGTCGACGCTTAGATGGCTCAGGGACTCACTTTCTGGCCGCGCAGCGCTGTCGCAGGCCGATCAGGTTCGGTCGATTCTCCGCCCCTCCTTCAGTCTGTGTCCAGACGGAACCCTACTCGCTGGTCAGGGATATATGACCGGGTACGACGCGGAGACGGTCTCGGAACTGTAGCAACGCGGTCCGTTTTCGCGCACTGTGGACACGCACCACCCGCACCACAGGAACGCGAGGTCGCCGCAGCGGTCGGTGGTCTTGATGGGCGCACGAGCGTGATCTCGACGATCCGCTCGAGGCCGATCTTCGTCGGCGCAGTCGTGTTCCGGCGTGCGGCATGGCGGCTCCGCGTGCTGGACCGCACTGCCGCTCGGTGTGACATGAGGATCAGCGATGTCGAGGGAGCCTTCCCGTGTCACTGCCCTTGATCAAGGAACGAGCCGCGTCGGACTTAGCCGACGTCTTGTACGACCTGCTCCCGGGGAGCACGGGCCCCTACGGGACGAAGGCGTTGACCTTCCCGGCGGCGGCCACGGCAGCAGGCGTGGGGCACTTGTGGCCGGGCGGTAGCAAGCGACCGGCCATCAACGCGCTCCTCGTCGGTACGCTGGAACGAGCCCCGTCGAAGTTCACCGACTTGATCGGTGAGATCGTTCGTCTCGCGATCAGGAAGAAGAACGGCGGGCCGGTCACGCGCGAGATCGTCGATCGCGTGAACCACCTGGTGTCCGTGATCGGCTTCCGCGTTCCTGACCTCGTTGAACCAGCTTTTCTCGCGTCGTTGCCCCGCGGGAGCGGTGTCGTCGCCCAGCCGGCGGACATCTCCACGCAGCGAGCAGCGTTCCTCGGCCTGCTTCCCCTTCCGCCACGTGAACGAGGCTTTGCGTACGAGAAGTTCCTCGGCGGCCTGTTCGAGACGTGTTCGCTGAGCCCGCGCGGCTCGTTCCGCCTCGTCGGCGAACAGATCGACGGGAGCCTCGAACTGGACGCTAACCCCTACCTGGTCGAGGCGAAGTGGCAGGATACGCTCGTCGGCGTCGGCGACCTTCTCGCCTTCGCGGGAAAGGTGGGCGGCAAGGCGTCGTGGACGCGCGGCCTGTTCATCTCCCACACCGGGTTCTCGGCAGACGGTCTGTCAGCATTCTCCCGCGGACGGCAGGTGAATGTAATCTGCGCCGACGGCATGGACATATACGACATCCTGCACGGCTCGGTTTCGCTCCCGAATGTTCTGCGCGCGAAGGCCAGACGCGCTTCGGAAACGAACGAGGCATTCGTCCGCGTTCGAGACCTGTTCCCGGGTCATACCTTCGGAAGCTGACCCTCCCCAGGTAGGGCCCTGCGGACGATCCGCTACCGGCCTGAGAGCCAGGACTCCACCATGTCGACAATG
The DNA here is from genome assembly GCA_040080105.1 of Myxococcota bacterium. Classification (GTDB taxonomy): domain Bacteria; phylum Myxococcota_A; class UBA796; order UBA796; genus JACKER01. The sequence continues at coordinate 11,434 of JBEBJC010000030.1, read as the reverse complement.
TCGCCGGTCTTCGCAGGATCACCTCGAGCGAGTTCAATATGTTCGCGCCGAGCGGCTCCTCCCGCGGGAAGGCGCCAATGCTGGACGGCTCACTCCTCCGCCACCGCCGTCGGATCGAAACGCATCGCGGACACGAGGAGTTTCCCGTCGGGCTTCAGGAGCGCGACCTGGTTGAAGGTGGTGTCCGGCGCGCCGTGGTCGAGCATGATCCGCTTCTCGCCGAGCATCGTCCAGATGACGGTGAGGTCTCGCTCAGCGAGGAACTCGAGCACCGCCGGGGCGGCGAGGAGCGTGGCCGGCCCCGAGTCGTTCATCGACGGGTCGAGAAAGGCCGGCCGGCCGTCGCGCGTCCGGTAGCCCCCGGCTCCGTCCCAGCGGAGACCGAGCGGTTCGAAGAGAACGTGAGAGGGGAGCTCGAGGTGGAGCGGACCGTCCTGGAACGCGTCGTCGTCGAATGAGGCCGTCATCGAGTTCGCGACCGGGACGGCGGCGACGGGCATCGCCCGATCGGAGGGCTTGAACTCCTGCCACGACGTCTCCGAGGTGTACGAAGCGGCGAACGGGTACTCGCCGACGATGCCGCCCAGCTCTGCGCCCTCGGGCATCCTTCGGCCGTCGAAGTGCCGGTGTGACAGCCAGCGGAACAAACGGCGCGCCCGCGAGCGGGCCACGACGTACCCACGAGTTTGCGCCCAGGCGTCACGGTAGGGCTGGCGGGGCCCCTCTACTGGATCGCCATCGGGGGAGGCACTCCACGCGCACCACCGCTGGACGAGGTGCCATCGGACACGGGAACCCACCGAACCACGCGCATGAACCGCCTCCGTACGCCGGTGGGTGCTCGACCGAGCCCCGAAGGATCCGCGGGGTTGCTCGCCCGCCCTCGGTTGGGCTATCCGGGCTCGATGGACCGGTACGACGCCGACCACACCCCCGACCCGGCCGCGTGGCTGGCGATCGACGACGACGAGCGCCGCCGGCTCGTGCTGCGGCACCACCGCGGGCGGGTGGAGCGGGTGCTGCACGTCGAGGGGTACAACCGCGTGCTGCACGCGACGCTGCACGTGGTGCTGGAGAACCAGATCGCCGAGGCCGAACCCCCGGTGACCGCCCGCGCGGTGGAGCGGCTCCAGGCGGAGGGCCTGCGCCGCCACGCGGCGGTGCACGCGGTGCTCGACGTGCTGGTGCGCCGGCTCGGCTCCCGCACCCTCTGGGACCCGGCGGCGTGGGAGGCCGAGCTCGGCGGGCTCACCGCCGGCGATTGGCTCGGCGGGAAGATGCGGCGCGACCTTGGGTAGCGGAGGTGGGAATGTACGGCAAAGGGTGGCTCGGGGTGACGCTGGTCGTGTCGCTCGGCTGCGGCGGTCTGCTCGGGCCGGATCCGGAGCGGATCGAGGCGCTCGACGCCGCGCTGGGGTCGGCCGAGCCGGCCGCGGTGCTCGACCCGTTCCTGCTGGGCTCGGTCGAAGCGCGCTCGGTCGGGTTCGGGTGTGCGCGCGCGGTCGAAGCGGCGATCGGCCTGGCCCCCTCCGATCGCGCGACGATGTTCGCGTACGCTCTGTCGGACTGGAAGCAGTTCTGCCCCCCGAGCTGCGTGAGCGACCTCGAGCCGCTGGCGACGATGGAGCCCGACGCCCGGCTCGCGGCGGTGATCGGCGAGTGTGACGCCGCCGGCCCGGACCCGGTGTTCGGCGGCCCGCTCGCCCCGCTGCGGACCGCGATGTCCCCGCTGGACTACCTGATGGTGCGCGCGCTCGCGGAGCGGGCCGACGCGGCCCACCGCGGGTTCGCCGAGCGGCACCGGGTCGCGCTCGCGATCGGGCTGGTGTCGTCGGCGCCCCCGGCGCTCCCCCCGAGCTCGGAGCTGCAGGCGCGGGGGACGCGCGCGGTGGAGCCCGCGGCGCTGGCGGGGCTCCAGGCAGCGGTCGCGGCCTGCGGGCCGGAGGCCATGGTGGCGCACCGGGTGGTGCTCGACCCCGCCGGAGCGGTGCTCGCGGTCGTCGGTCCGGAGGACCGCTGTGTGCGGGACGCCCTCGCCGCGCTGGCGCTGCCGTCCCCCGACGGGTCGTACGCGGCGATCGACCTGACATGGAAGCCGAGGACGCCGGCGCCCGAATAGCCGCGTCAGGCGAAGCCGTGACGGTCACCGCGCGGCCGCGACCGCGGCTGCGATCGTCGTGATGTCGAGGAACATCGGGGTGGGGTCACCATGGAGGAGACCCTCGGCTACGCCCGCGAGACCCGTGAACCCGAGCGCCTCGTAGAACGCGACCGCGGCCGGCTTCGCGTCGGTCACCATGCCGACGCAGCCCACCTGGTCGCGCTGGGACAGCGCAAGACGCAGGACGTGGCGAACCAGCGCGCTGCCGAGTCCAAGGCCCTGGGCTCGCCGATCGACGCCGAGTCGCGCCAGTCGCAGGACCGGTAGCGGGTAGTCGGGAAGCCGACGGCGCAGGCGCTCGTCCGGGACGGATCGGCGTTCGAGGCTGCCCGACGCCACGGTCGCGTACCCGAGGAGGTCCTGGTCGCGGGTCGCGACCCACGTCGCGGCGAGGTGGAGCTTGAACTGGTTCTGCCCGGCGTAGTGCTGGAGGAAGCGGTCGAGCGCAGGCTCCCCGCACGAGAACGCGCTGCGGTCGTCCTCGCGTCGCAGGAGCCGGATCTCGAGCTCAGCCACGCATCAGCTCGACGAGACGGTCGGTGGGTGCCGCTGGCGACCCGAGCCGCGCGACCAACTCGTCGAATCGCTCGTCCTCCAGCACCAGCCTCGTAGGGATGAACGCCTCGTCGGGAAGCTCCCGTCGCGACTCCATGAAGAACAGGAGCGCCTGCTCGACCACGAAGTTCTTCTTGAGCCCGAGCTGCTCCGTGAAACGGTCGAGCTTGTCCTTGGTGGCGGCAGAGATGGTGGCGGAGACCTGAGCGTCGGCCGGCATGTCGAACCTCGAACCCGCCGTTGGAAACCATGCGAGTCCATGGAAAAACTAGCGCGCACGCGGCCGAGCCGCAAGTCCTCGGCCCGTGGGTCGAGGCTGAGTGTTCCACACGGTCCCGCTGGCCACGATGGCGCCCGAGTAGGCGCGTCAGGCGCCGGCAGCGAGGACCCCGTGGTCGGCCAGCGCGCGCAGCGCCGCCCGCACCGACGGCGCCTGTCGCCGGTGATTGAACACGAGCAGCAACGCCGTGAACGGGAACAACACGATCAGCTGCGGCAGCGTGAGCACCGCCGCCCCGATCGGCAGCCGGAACCCGACCCGCCGCCGGTCGAGCTCGACCCGCGCGACGTACGGCCACATCGAGCGGTACCGGCGGGCCTGCGCCCGGTTCACGTCTGCCCACACCACCAGCCGCGCGCCGTCGCGCCGCGCCCAACACCCGTCGAGCTCGGTGAGGTCGGGCAACGCGGACAGCGGCTGCACCAGCTCCTCCGGCAACGCCTCGCTCCACACGGGCACGCCGCGCAGGAACGGCCCCCGAGGGGAGCCGAACCACCGCTGCTCGGCGAGGAACCCACCGAAGAACGTGACCACGACCAGGCCGCCGACCACGGGCAACAGCTCGTCCACCCGCTCCTCCGCCGATCGACGTACCTCGGACGACCCGGCCGGGCGACGTGCAGCGAACCGCCTCCGGGGTGCAGCCGGCGGCGCCGCGCCCGAACCGTCCGCGGGTGAAGGGACCGCTGTGCCGTGGAGCTCCGATGGTCGTGGGGTGGGTCGTGGGGTGTGTGTCCGGTCCGACGGGGCGTCCGACCGAAGGTTCGCCTGCGGGGCCGCTCGTGGTCGACGCTGCGCCCACCTTCCGTCGCGGGGTGCACGTCCGACACTGGCTCGGTCACCTGGTCCCGACGTACCTCGGCCACTCCGGCGTGCCGCACACCTACGCCGCCCCGTGGTTCGACGACGAGGACCTCGAGTGGATCGCCGCGCACGGGTTCGATCACGTGCAGGTCCACGTCGACGCCGAGCAGTGGTTCGCCGACGACGGAGCGCTGGACGAGCCCGCGCTCGCGCCGTTCGACGCGCTCCTCGCGTCCGCCGGCCGCCGGGGGCTCGGGGTGGTGCTGCTGCTCGACGGGACCCCTGGGGCAACCGCCCCGTTCGACCCGTCCGATCCGGGGGCGGTGGCTCGCCGGACCGACGGCTGGCGGCAGGTCGCTGCCCGGTTCGCGGCGGTAGGACCCGCCCTGCGGCTGCGAACGGCCGAGGACCCGGAGCCGTCGACCGAGTCCGCGCGCGAGCGGCTCTCGGGGTACCTCGAGGCGATCCGGGCGTCGAGCCCGCGCCGGTTCGTGTACTTGCCGGTCCCGCTCGGCGCGGGCGGCGACCCTCAGGACCCGCTCGCCGCGCTCGGTGAGCCGACCGGTTGGGACGACGCGGTCGGGCTGTCGTTCTCGTACTACCGGCCCGAGCTGTTCGTGTTCCAACGGGGTGACCAGGCGGTGCGGGTGCCGTGGCCGGGGGTGGTGCCGGACCTCGGGGAGCTGTCGGAGGACCGATACGCCGAGTGGTACCTGCCCGTCGCCCGCGCCGCGGTGCCCGGCGCCCCGCTCGGCCCCGAGCTCGTGGACGCCCAAATCGCCGCCCTCGGTGCGTGGGTCACGGCGCACGACCCAGGTCGGGAGCTGCTCCTCGGTGAGTTCGGGTTGTACGAAGGGGGTCCGGATCCGGACGCCGCGCGGCGGTACCTCGGCGACGTGGTCCGGGCGGCCGAGCGGCACCAGGTGGGGTGGTCGATCTACGACTACGAGAGCGGGCGCGCGATCCGCGGCGACGACGGGCAGCCCACGGTGTTCTACGACGCGCTGCCCCTCGGGGGCTGAGCTCACCAGCCGCTGGCCCACCCGTCGTCGGGGTAGGACTCGGCGACCCACTCGTCACCCGCCTCGCCGAACGGCGTGTACCGGACGTGCTCGACCAGCAGCTCGCTCTCGGCGAACGCGGGCTCGCCGGCCCAGCCGTCGGGGAACCACGCGCCGAGCCACAGCCGGCCCGTGTGGGTCGGCACCACCTCCCGCTCGACCGCGACCGAGTCGCCGTCGACGAACCACTCGACCCGCGGCGCCTGGTCGGCGCTGCCGGTGTGCCACTCGATCGCGTAGTCGTGGAACGCGCCGTCGTCCTGCGGGCCGACCGGGGCGAACGTGGTCCGGTACTCCTGGGGCTCCACCCCGACCCACGAGGTGGCCAGGAGGTGGTCGAACGACGGGTCGTCGGTGCGCGCGCCGGTCCGACCCGGCAGCTCGACGTCGATCTCGTGGTTCACCACCTGGTACGACCCCGCGCCGTCGAACCCCGGTTCGCCCGGGTACAGCTCCTGGTACGAGAAGGTCCACGCCGCGCTGCACACCCCGAGGGTCGGCGCCACCTTCATCCGGATCTCGAACCGGCCCGAGCCGAAGTACGCGCGGGTGGCGATCGCCCCGCCCACCCGGCGCCCGTGGGTGCGATCGGTGCCGTCGGGGTTCGATCCGACCGGGCCCGCGGTCCAGTGGTCGCCGTGTGCGGTGAGCACCAGCTTCCCGCCCCGCAGCGCGACGTTCTCCGGTCGCACCCCGCCGCTGTCCGGCCCGCCCCACTGCCGGTCGGCCACCTGCCACAGCTCGGGGTCGAGCGCGGCGCCGTCGAAGTCGTCGAGCATCGCCGGGTCGACCGGCTGGCGCGGGGTGACGTCGGCGCAGCCGGCCCACAGCGGCAGCATCACTCCCCCCGGAGGGCGGCGCGGGCCGCGGGTGACGGGCGCCAGCGGGTGAACAGCGCCCGCGCGGTCGCCCCCCGCGCCCGCTTGGGCACCTTCGGGAGGTGATCGGCCTCCCACCGGCGAATCCGCTCCCAGCTCATGCTCTCCCCCGAGGGTCGAGCGTACCCGAAGAGGTCCGCAGGCAGGAACGGGCGCGCTACTTCCCGAACCGGAACGACGTCCACTGAGTGTCCATCCGCGTCGTCTGGCCCGCGGTGAACTCGAACATGCACGCGTCGTCGGTGTAGTCCATGAAGTTCTCGACCGGGTCGGGACCGCCGCCGCCGCAGGTGTCGCGCGCGGCCGGGCACCCGAACGCCGCCGACTTCTCCTTCGGCGTGTCGACCACCCGGTCGTTCGTCTTGCTGCACCCGCCCTGGAACGTGTGGTACAGCCCCATCCAGTGCCCGACCTCGTGCACCGCGGTGTCGCCCTCGTCGTACGGGAACGCCGACCCGCCCGGGATCGACTCGTCGAGGATCACCACGCCGTCGCTGAGCGGGTCGCCGGCGTACCAGCTCGGGAAGGTCGCCCAGCCGAGCAGCCCACCGGCGAGGTTCGCGGTGTACACGTTCAGCGTGTCGGCGGTACCCTGGCGCAGCGCCGCCTTCATCGCGGCCTCTTCCACGCTGCCCATCGACAGCGCGTACCACGCGGCGTCGTCGGTCCAGTCGGTCGACGCCAACACGAAGCTGTACCCGGTGCCGGCGTACGCGGCGTTCAGCACCGCCACCTGCCCGTCGACGTCGGCTTGGGTCAGCTCGCCCGTAGGCCCGTCGTGGATCACGTGGAAGTACACGTCGATCGCGGCGCCCGCAGCCGCCGGCGCGGCCCCGCGCAGCGCCTGCAGCTCGTCGAGCTCGCGCTCCATCCGGGAGACCTCGGGCTCGTCGAGCTCGCTGCCGCAGTGCCGCAGCCCGCTCCCGTCGGACGGGGCCTCGACCACGACCTCGGCCGGTTCGACCGCGCAACCCGCCACCACCACCGCCAGTAGCCACGTCCGCATCTGCACCTCTTGGACAGGGGAGTAGCTGCCTCGAGCGGTGGATCCGGGCGCAGTGCGGTTACACGGACAGCGCGTTCGCCACTTGACGCCCGAGCACCGACACCAGGCCGGTGAACGCCGACACGTCCGCCCCGCGGCCGAGCTCGCGCTGGACGAACCCGCGGGTCGACCCGAGCCCGGACAACGTGTCGACGAGCTTCGACGGGTCGTCGAACGCGCCGACGAACGCGTCGGCCAGGCGCTGCCGGGGGTCGCCGCCGAGGGTCGTGCCGTCCGAGCCGCGCTGGGACACGAAGAAGTACCGCGCCGCCGGGCCCATCGGCGCGAGCAGCAGGTGGGTCCACCGCATCGACGGGCCGGCCCACCGGTCCCAGAACGTGTCGTAGGTGCGGCGGACCCACGCGTCGTCGACCGGCGCGCCGTCCAGCCCACGCAGCGCGTGCACCAGCTCGCGCGCCAGCCGGTTCCCGGTGTTCGCGCCCTGCGCCCCGAGCGGGTCGAACGCGCAGTACGCGTCACCCACCGGCAAGATCCGGTGGCCGCTGCGGGTCCGCCCCACCGGGTCGCGCACGGTGGGGGTGACCGCGCCCACCAGCCAGCTGCGCGGATCGGCGAGGCGGGCGCCGCGGAGCCACGCCGCGTCCCACGGCAGCCACTGGTCCACCACCCGCGCGCACGCGGCCAGCACCTCGTCGCCGCTGGTGCACCCGCCGAACACGTCGAGCGGCCCGCCCGGCTTGGCCTCGAACACCAGGTTCCACAACGCCTTGCCCGACTGGTGCCAGTACGGGGTCCAGTAGCACTCGCCGGCACCCTCGAGGATGTTGAACTTCGCCGCGAGGTACGGCACGTCGGCGAACGCCATCGGCGGCCCCTCGCAGTTCGCCATCGCGAGGTGGCGCAGCGGGGCTTCGGCCGGGCTGCGCGCCGCGTCGCGGGTGAACCACCGCCCGCCCTCCTTGCCCGTCGCGACGAACGTGACGTCGTGCGCGGCCGCGATCTGGTCCACGCCGTCGTCGTCGACCACCCCGACCTCGATTCGGCCGCCGCGCGCCGCGAGCTTGTCCATCCACCGCGCGCTCTGCAGCCGCAGGTCGATCGCAAGCGGCGACTCGGGGAACCTCCCGCACAGGCGGAGCAGCTCCTTGCCGGGGTGTGAGCAGATCGTCGCGCGCAGTCCCTCCATCCGCGGCGCCTCGGCGTGGGCGTCGTCGAGGCCGAGCGCGCGCTCCCACGCGAGCGACGTGCCGAACCTCACCGCGGTGCCGGTGGGGCGCCCGTCCTCTAGCCACCCCTGCGCGGTGCGATCCGAGTACAGGTCGACGGCGTGCCCCTCGGCGAGCAACCCGTGCGCCAACACCAGCCCCGCTTGCCCCGAACCGATGACCGCTGCCCGCATCTGCACCTCGGAGCCAGGTTACCCGAAGTGCGCCCGCGAAACAGCCTGTGCGGCCGAATCAGCGCCGGCGTCGCGCCGCCAGCACCACCCCGAGCACCCAGGTCGCGGCCCCTGCGGGTCCACCGGCGCACCCGCACCCACCCTTGTCCGGCGGGGCTCCGGTGTCGATCGGCGGCGTGTCGGTGTCGGCGTCGGTGTCGGCGTCCGCGTCGGTGTCGGCGTCGGCGTCGGTGTCCGCGTCGGTGTCGGTGTCGGTGTCGGTGTCGGCCTCGAGCAGGTCCTTGAACCCCTCGGTGATCGTCCACCCGGGGTTGCCCGCCGGGTCGGCGGCGTACGCGCCCACGTCGGCGGTGATCCGCGCGGTGCCGTTGAAGTCGTCGGTGGGGAGCTGGGTCGGGTCCGCCGCGCCCGGGAGCGCCCCGGTCCACGCGGGGAACACGTCGATCGGGGGCGCGCCGCCGTAGTGTGCGCCCACGAAGTCGACCGCGAGGTCGCCGTCGGTGAACCCGCCCGCGGTCGACCCGCCGACCCCGACGTTGTTCGACACCACCAGCGCCGCCAGGTCGCCCGACACCACGTTCAGCGCGGTGCCGGACTGCGCGTACAGCGCGTTGTTCGCGATCACCACCGAGCCCGACACGTCGCGCAGCGACAGCGCGTCGTTCGTCGCGCGCAGCACGGTGTTGTTCACCACCACCAGCCCCGACGGGGAGCCCGACTGGTGCGCCTGCATCGCGATCCCGTCCGAGCCCGAGCCCAGGACGATGTTGTTCCGGATCACCGCGTCGGCCGCCGACTGGATCCCGTGGTCGCCGCACCCCCACATCACGTTGCGCTCGATCACGTTCGCTGGGCCGTTGCCGACGGTCGAGTAGGTCAGGATGCACGGGTAGTGCGTGTCGTGGATCACGTTGTCCCGAATCACGTTGCCGTAGCTGCCTTCCTTGAGCTCGATCCCGTCGCCTTGTTCGACCGTGGGGCCGTCGGTGTGGTGGACCCAGTTGCCCTCGATCAGGCTGTTCGCGATCCGGCACCCGTCGTCGTTGCACCCGAGGTACATGCCCTCGCCGGTGCCGTTGGTGTGGTGGATCTCGTTCCGCAGGATCTGCAGGCCCTCGTAGGTGCCGCCGTCGTTCGCGCGCAGCGCCACGTCGCCGGTGTCGTGGATCTCGCACCCCTCGATCGTGAGGGCGACCGCGGCGGAGATCCGCAGCCCGGCCGACCCGCCGGACCACTCGAGCCCGCGCAGGGTGACGTGCTCGGCTCGGTCGAGGTCCCAGATGTTCTGGTCCTCGGCGGCGCGGTCGAAGTGCGGCTCCTCGCCGTCGGCGGCGCGGATCACGATCGGCAGAGCCTCGGTGCCGACCAGGTCGATCGAGAACCGGTCGGTGAGCGGGTAGTCCCCGCCGTGCACGATCAGCTCGTCACCGGGCGCGAGCGCGGCGATCGCCGCCTCCACGTCGTCTCCGGGGGAGACCTCGAACGTCGCACCGTACGTGACCGCGGTCCACCACATCGCGCCTCCCGAGACGGCGAGTGTACCGCGGAGGAGGAGGCGCCTCACCCGAGCCTCTCGCGCTCGCGGAGCCCAGTCCAACGGAGGGCGGGCTGCCGGTTCGTACTGTGATCGGCACCTGGTAGTACAGTCACCGAACCAGATGGGCGACCCGAATGCGCATGCAGGGCTGTATCGGACGCCGGTGAGAAGAAATATTCTTCGCGGAATTCGGTCGATGTTGGTGGTCATCGCAGTACACCGACGGTACGATCCTGGAACGAGAGGCTGGGAGCCCTCGAAGGGAGTCCACATGCGTTCGATGATGGCGATGGCGATGGTGTTCGCGGTGGGATGCGGCTCGGCGGGGAACCCGTTCGCCGACGATGGTGCCCAGGGCGCGCGCGGCGCGACCACGCTCACGACCGGGACGACCACGACCGGTGACGACGACGACAGCACGTCGTCCGACGACGGCACGTCGTCCGACGACGACGACGGCACGTCGTCCGATGACGACGACAGCACGTCGTCCGACGACGATGACGACTCGAGCGGGTCCGACACCGGCGGCGACGACGACTCGAGCGGCTCGGACACCGGTGGCGACGACGAGAGCGGCGACGACGACGACGACGACGACACCGGCTCGGACGACTGACCCTCTAGCGGGTGGCTACCGGGTCGCGCCGAACCTGCGCGCGACCGCGACGAACGCCGCCGGATCTTCACCGGGCGCGAACGGGCACACGACCTCGGTGTCGGGTCGTGGGCCGACGATCCTCACCTGACCGGGCTCGACCACCACCGTCGCGTCGACCAGCTCGGTCGCGCCGGTGCGTCGCCGGTCGTCCCACCGCACCACCCGACGCCCGGTGATCACGCAGCCCCCGTTCGGCGGGTGGTCGTGCACCGCGAGCTCGAGCTCGTCCGGGTCGATCACCCCCCACGCCTCGAGCTCGGACTCGGCGCTGGCGGCGGTGGTCCACAACACCGCGAGCGCGCCGCCGACCGAGCCCACGAACGCCGCGGCCGCCGCGACCAACCACAGGGCCGGTCGCACCGCCGGGCGCCGCGCGGGGGCGGGCGCCCCGTACATCCGCCGCATCAGGTCCGGGTCGCGACCCACGCGCCCTCCTCGGTCTCGTTGTATGTCGGCGCGAGCGGTCTGGTACGATCGGCGCACCGATGTCGACGGTCCGCGCCGAGCTCGAGCCCGACGAACGCCTGCACGAGCTGTTGGCGTTCCTCGCGTTGGTCACCGACCCACTGCCGGACACGGTGAGCTACTGGGACGCCGACGCCCGGTGCCGGTTCGCGAACCGCGCGTTCGAGCCGTGGTTCGGCCTGGTGCCGGAGAAGATGATCGGCCACCCGATCCGGGTGCTGCTCGGCGAGGAGCTGTACGCTCGGGCCGAGCCACACGTGCTGGGCGCGCTGCGCGGCGAGCTGCAGCGGTTCGAGCGGATCGTGCACAAGGTCGGCGGCAAGAGCTGCCACATCCTCGGTCACTACGTCCCACACGTGGTCCGCGGCGAGGTGGTCGGGTTCGTGGCGCTCGCCACCGACCAGTCGGACCAGCGCAAGGCCGAGGAGGACCTGCGCGAGCTGATGCAGACCCTCGAGCAGCGGGTGTCCGACCGCACCGCCGAGCTGCGCCAGAGTGAGGAGCGGTTCCGCCAGGTGTTCGAGGGCGCCCCGCTCGCGGTGCTCACGATCGACCCGAGCGGGCGGGTGGGGCTGTACAACCCCGCCGCCGCCCGGCTGTTCGGCGCGGGGCGGACCGGGGAGCCGG
>JBEBJC010000706.1:0-4692 GCA_040080105.1 Myxococcota bacterium | reverse complement strand
CGACCGAACCCGGCGGTGCGGGCCAACGGGCCGCGCGAGGCAGCGCGACGGAACAGGTCGAGCCGCAGCGCGACCGGGTCCTCGACCGCGGCGGTCTCGGTCTCGCACCGGTCCTGGGCGATCCGGGCCAACCCTCTCCCGAGCTTGGCGTCACCGTCGCGCACCAGGTCCTCGACCTCGGCCATCACCTCGCCGAGGCGGGCGCGAGCGTCCACCGCCGCCGAGAACGTGGCGTGGATCCGCGAGGCGAGCTCGACCAGCGCGGCGTCGGTCCGGTCGGGGCGGATCGGGGCCACCGTGGCGCCCCGCACCCGGGCGCGCACCAGATCGGACGTGAGCATCAGGCCGACTCGGCCATCGCCACCAAGGTGCGCCGGAACGACAGCGGGATGTTGATCGGCCCCACGGTCTCGATCACCCTGCCGAGCGAGGCGCCGTCCCACCCGGCGGCCTGCAGCTGCTGCAGCAGCAGCACGCTGGCCTCGTGGTCCGGCGGCAGCTCGACCAGCGCCGCGACCACTCCCGACAGGAACCGCACGCCGTCGGCCCGCTGGCGGATCCCGCCGAGCAACGCGGTGACCAGCGGCACGTTGCCGATCCCCGGAGGCGCGAGCGCGAGCCGAACCAGCCACCGGGCGTGGTCGAGCGGCTCCCAGTCCCGGCCCGCGCCGAGCGCCCGGAACGCCGCGCTCGCCACCGCGATCGTGTCCGAGTCGAGCCGGCCGGCGCAGAACTCCACCACCGTGGCGTCGATGGTGTCGTCGTCGAACGCGTCGGGGGGAGCCGCGGACACGGCCACCAAGCCCCACAGCGGCGCCGCGCCGTCACAGCTCGCGAGCGCCTCGGCCGCCTCGGACAGCTCGGCGTCGGGCAGGGCGGCGGTGGCCAACGCCGACGCGAGCAGCTCGGAGGCGCGCGCGGGGAGCGCCTCGTACCCGCCGCGGGACAGGGTCACCAACACCTGACGCGCGTCGTGCTCCGCCGAGTCGTCGTCGAGCATCACCTCGGCCGAGAGCGGCACCACGGACGGGCCGCCACGCCACGCCGAAGCGACCGGCGACGACGACGCCGCCACCCACACCGGGTCGTCCGGACCGGCCCGGCGGTCGACCGACCACGCGTCGACGACCGCGCGCGCGAGCGGCTCCCGGTCGAGGACCGCGCCGAGCAGCCGCGCGACCTGCGCTGGGGCGTCGCCCGGAGCGCCTTCGCCGCGGTATGCCTCCACGAACGTGGTGATCCGTTCGGGCTCCACCGACCCCACGCTCTCCCACAGCGGGACGAGCTCGGCCCCGGCTCCGTCGCGTACGAGGCGCGCCGCCACTGGAGACCCGAGCAAGCCGCCGGCGAGATCGGTCCGCCCGACCGCGACGAGCTGGCGGACGCCGTCGGCGAGCAGACCCGGCGCCTCGCGCGAGCGCGGCCACTCGGACAGGGTGACCAGCAGCGCCGCGCCCACCGCCTCGGGGTCGACCCCCTCGCGCAGCCAGCGCAACAGGCTCGGGACCCACACCTCGAGCGGCGCGCCCCGCGGGTACAGGTCGGTCAACGCCGCGACCAGGGGCGGGCTCGGGAGCAGATCGACCCGCGCGCCCGCGGTGGGCGTGTGGGTCAGCAGCGCGTCGATCGCGTCCGCTCGCTGGAGCGGCGGCCGCCGGGCCAGCGCGCGCCACGGCCGTGGGTCGTGCGTGCGCACGGTCACCCGCACGAGCTGCTCGAGCACCGAGGCCTCCATCGGCGCCCCCGCGCGCAGCCGGGCGGCGAGGGCCGCCACCGCGCGCTCCGGGTCCTCGTCGATCGTGGCGTCGGTCACCTCGGACACGCCGGGCAGCCCGTCCCGGATCAGCGCGGCGATGCCGTCTCCCCACCGGTCGCCGTCGCCGTCGAACAGGTACGCCGCCGCCTCGAGCGCCTCCGGGTCGTCGTCGTTCAGCCGGTTGCGCACGTAGTACGCCACCAGGTCGTCCCCTTCGTCGGGCGGATCGGTCGCGTCCACCGTGACGAACCCGGTCGGCACGTCGGGGGTGATCACCAGGTCGTACCCCGAGGGGCTCGGGTTCGACTCGCCGATCGAGATCCGGATCGAGTCGCGCCGGCCTGGGGGCAAGATCGTGAGCAGCGCGAGCGCGAACCACCGCGCAGGGTGAGACGCCGACGTGAGCAGGTCGCGCTCGACCAGGACCGCCACCGGGCCCGCTCCGGGGGTGCGCAACGAAGCCACCACCGCCGCCAGCGCCTTGACCGTGCGCCGGTTGCGGCCGCCGAGCGGCGCCATCATCCGCACCAGCTGCCGCAGCGGCGTGGGCGTGGCCGCTCGGGCCCGAGCGGCGCGCCCGAGGGCCGGATCGAACCACGCCTCGGACGTCCACAACCACGCGGGGTTGCCCGACAGCTGTTCGGCGTCCTCCGGCCCGACGATCCGCCACAGGGTGTCGTCTCCGCGCCGCTGACCGATCGCGAAGCTCCGGCCCGACAACGGGACACACCGGTCCACGGTGCCGGTCGGCACGGTGCCTCGGTCGAGCTGCGCCAAGCGCTCGGCGAGCTCGCGGTCCACCTCCGGGCACAGCTCCACGATCACCGGATCGAAGCTGTCTGTGCGTACGTGGACGCGGGGCAGGTCGAACGCCATCACCACTCCTCGCTACCGGTCGCCGACCAGGGTCGGTCCCGTGGGATCCACTCGGCGGGAAGGGGGCCCGCCGAGCGTCAGACTAGGGGATCGACGGGTCCGGCGGCGACTCGGCCTCGTAGAACCAGATCTCGAGCCGCGCGTTCGCGTCGCGGCCGGTCTCGAGATCATTGGATTCCAGGGGCGAATGTTCACCTCGACCCGCGACCGTGAACTGCGCGGGGTCGCACTGATACGACTCGACGAACCGCTGAACGAGCTGCTCCGCCAGGCGGGCGGACCAATCGACCTTCGAAGCATACGTCCTGCGGACGTTCTGCGGGAGCGGCCGGTCGTTGGTGTGCCCGACGACCAGCACGTGCGCGTCCGGGTTGCGCTCGAGCGCCGACGCGAGCAGGCCCACGGTCGCCTCCGACTCGGTGCGGAACTTCAACAGGTACGGGTCGGCGTACAGCGTCGATACCTTCACCCGCAGCCGGATCGCGGTGCCCTGGCGGTCGACCTGCACATCGGTCCCCGAGAACACCTGGTTGAGCTCGGTGTACAGCTTGCTCTTCGCCGCGCCCGAGCTGCAGGTCGACAGCTGCGCCTGCACCATCTCGAGGTGCTCCTTCAGCGCGATCACCTCGCGATCGCACTGCCCCGCCGACTCCGTCGGGCTCAGGAGCGGGCACCCGACCATCCACCACCACGACCACGGCATCGACAGGAGATATCACGCCAGCGGCGGAGGACCCGCTCCCCGCACCGACTCGACGCGCCCCCGGGGCGTGGCGATGCACGGATCGGGCACCCAGTCCGACGCGTGGAACCCCTTCTGGCCCTGGCGCGCCCGCCCCGAGCCGCGGACCTCGAGCCACCGCCGCGACCACCGGCGCACCCCCTCCGGGTACCGCCAGTGCCAGCGGCCCTCTGCCTTGGCGCGCGCCTTGTCCATCCACGCGAGGTGGACCGGGTGCATCGACACCGGCTCCCCTCGGTGCGGACCCTCGAGGAACACCACCCGGCCGTGCTCGTTCGGGCCGATCGGCCCCCCTTCCGGCGGGCGCCCGATCGCGTTCGCCCAGTCGAGCATCGCCTGCAGGTCGTCCTCCACCCGGTACCGCCCGGCGAGCTCGACGAACGCGTACCCACACGCGGCGGCGTCGTCGGTGGCGCGGTGCGCGCGATCGAGCTTCACCTGCAACCGCTCCGCGAGGTCCACCAGCCGGTGGCCCTTCGCTTCGGGGAAGCACCGGATCGAGAGGTCGACCGTGTCGATCTCGGCCAGCGGCTCGGGCCAGTGCATCCGCGGGTCGTTCGTCTTCTGGTGCACCTCCTCGAACTCGCGGGTGAGGAACGCGAGGTCGAACGGGTAGTTGTGCGCCACGGTGACCGCGTTCGACAGCAGCGCCAACAGCTCGTCGGCCACCTCCACGAACCTCGGCGCGTCGGCCACGTCGGCCGCGCTGATGCCGGTGATCTCGGTGACCTTCCGCGGGATGTCGCGCTCCGGGTTGACGAGCCTGGACCAGTCCTTCCTGGACTGGACCCGGCCGCTGTCGTCGAGGGTGAGGATCACCGCGGCGATCTCGATCACCCGGTCGCCTCCGAACGGCTCGAGGCCGGTGGTCTCGGTGTCGAACGCCACGATCGGGAGGTGTTTCCAGGTCATGCCGACGGCTATCCCGGCGGGCGGACAGAAAATGGCCCGTTCAGCCGGCCGCGGTCCGGACCCCCCGAACCGCCGCTCGGACCGCGGCCTGCACCTCGTCGCGGTGCGCGAGCCATTGGCGGTGCGCGTCGGGCCCCACGTCGTTGGTGATCCCGAGCACCGCGGTGAACGGGACGCCGTACTCCCGGCACGCCGCCGCGACCGCGTACGCCTCCATGTGCTCGACCTGCCACGTCGACCCGAGCGTGTTCACCAGCGCCGGGTCGGTGGTGATGGCAGCGAGGGTCAGCACCGACGCTCGCGGCAGGTGCGCCAACTCGGCCGGCGCTTCGCCCTCGAGCACCTCGGGCGGCATCGGGACGTATCCGAGCCCGGCCACCGCCCCACCGTCGGCCCAGCCCAACCG
>JBEBJC010000705.1:0-4695 GCA_040080105.1 Myxococcota bacterium | reverse complement strand
AGGCCGGGGTGCTCCGGTTCCTGTACACGGAGCTGCCGAAGCACCTCGGGCGGATGCCGTGGCCGTCGGTGGTGGCGGGCACCAGCGTCGGCGCGCTGAACGGGTCGTTCGTGGTCGCGCGCGACGTACAGGGGCTCGAGTGGATGTGCCACACGTGGCGCACCATCACCGTGCCCGAGGTGTTCGGGATGTCGGTCGGCGACCTGTTCCGCACGCTGCGGGCGCTGATCGCGGGCGAGCCGTTCGCCTTCGCCGACCCCCGGCCGCTGCAGCGGATGGTGGGCCGGAACTTCCCGAGCCGCGGAGTGCGCCACTCGGTCGACGCGCTCGGGGTCACCTGGATGGTCGGGGCCACCGACCTCGCGACCGGCGACCAGGTGGTGTTCGTCGATCGGAGGGATCCGCCCGAGTGGCCCGCGCCGCCCGGCGTCCGGTACGTACACGCCCGGGTGCGCGCCCGGCACGCGCTCGCGAGCGGGGCGCTGCCGCTGCTGTTCCCGCCGATCACCCTCGGCGGCGCGTCGTACATCGACGGCGGGCTGCGCCAGAACACGCCGCTCGGCCCCGTGTTGCGCGCCGGCGCGCGCAAGGTGCTGGTGATCTCGCTCAAGTCGCGCGCACACGACGAGGTGCGCCAGGCGCAGCCGGCGAACGCGGTGTTCCTGCTCGGGAAGTTGTTGAACGCGCTGCTGCTCGACCCGGTGGAGGTCGATCTGTACGACGCGCGCCGGATGAACGCGCTGATCCGCTGGGGCACCGAGCAGTTCGGCCCCGCGTTCGCCGCGGGCATCGAGCAGCAGTTCGGGTACCGCGAGGCCGAGATCGTGTTCCACACGCCGTCGGTCGACCTGGGAGCGCTCGCGGCCGACATCTACCGCGCGAGCCCGCCGAAGGTCCGCGGGGTGCAGGGCCAGCTGCTCGACCTCGCCGCGAACCAGACCGGCCCGGACGCCGACCTGTTGTCGTACCTGTACTTCGACCCCGCGTTCACCGGCGAGATCGAGCAGCTCGGGTTCGACGACGCCCGGCGGAACCAGGAGACGCTGGCGCGGCTGGTCGGTCCGTGACCCGACCGGCGGCGGCTACAGCGGCGTCGCCGAGGTGACCGCCCCGGTCGAGCCGTTGCCGGCGACGTCGGTGGCGCACACACCCGCGCGTACACCTTCACCCCGGGCGCGAGCCCGGTCAGGGTGGTGGTGGTCGCCGCGCCGGTGTAGGCGACCGCGCCGACCGCGCAGCTCGTGGGCGAGCTGCCGGTCTGGGTCACCACCGTGTACGCCGCGAGGTCGCTCGGCCCCTCCCTCCGAGGCTCGATCCCACACGCGACCAGCGCCGCTGCAAACCACCCGAGACGAAGTGTCCACAGGGTCGGTCGCATCGGACTTGCCGACTCGGCGGAAGTCGCGCGCGGGTTTCACCGCGTCGCCACCCCGTCGAGGCGGAGCTCAGATCGGAGGGGACCGCGGGAGCGCCACGTCCACCCCCAGCGCGTCCGCGAGGGCGAACACCGCCGCCGGCGAGGTGCACCCGAGGTGCGCCCGCGACAGCTTGCCCTGGGAGAACCGCACCATGGTCACGTGCGCCGGGTGGCCCACGAGGTCGCGGGGCGCGTCCGCGACCCCCGCCAGCTCCGCGTCCATCGCGTCCGCCAGCGCCGGGAGGAGCCCGCGGACCTCGTCCGACCACCGCACCACCGCCGCCAGCCACGCCGACGCCGACGGGTGGCGGGCCGTCAGCTCCGCCGCCTTCTTCGCCACCTGCTCGAAGGTCGACGACGCCCACGGCCGCGACGCCAGCACCGGGAGTTGCCACCGCTGCTGCGTCTGCTTCCAGTGGTTCGCGTGGGCCCGCACCGAGACCAGCCGCCGCTCCGGCAGGATCAGCGCCGTCAGGTACTGGCCGTGGCAACAGCCCGTGTCGAGGCCGTACACCCGGTCCCGCACCACCAGCGCCTCCGGACCCACCACGTGGTGCCCGAACACCGCCGGCTTGTCGTCGGTGTACAGCTCCGGCCAGTACACGCCGCCCAGCTGCTCCCGCAGCCGCGCCTCACCGGTGGTGGTGCCCGCGAGGATGTCCTCGGGGGTGTCGCCCAGCGGAACGCCCGGGATCAGCCCCGCGTGGACCACCCGCACGCCGTCGTCCTCGAACGAGTACGGCAGCGTGGCCATCCACGCCACGACCTCCGGGTACCGGTCGCCCAGCTGCGCCCGGGTGATCTCCTGCCCGAACGACAGGAGTCCGGGGGTCTGCTGGCCGCGCACGTGCTTGCGCTCGTGGTTCCCACACAACACGACGGTGTTGGGCCGCGACCGCAGCAGGTCGACGACCTCCCCCGGCGACGGTCCCCGATCGACCACGTCTCCGACGCTGATCAGCCGATCCTCCGGCGTGAGACGGACGGCGTCCAGCAGCTCGACGAGCTCGGCGTGGCACGCGTGGATGTCTCCGACGATGATGGTCCGGTTCACGTTCCACCTCCTGCCCACCCGGTAGCCCCCGGCCCTCGCCGCGGACCGGACACGATCCCGGACATGCCCACGACCCACCCGCCCGGCTACGACTGGGCCGCGTACCTCGACGCCCTGGTGTCCGAACACGGGACGCTCACCGCGCTCGCCGAGACCCTGGCGCCGGCCACCCCGGCCTCGACCGAGCGCGCGCTCCGCCGCCTGCGCGCCCGCGGCACCCGAGACGGGGGGCAGTGGGGCCAGCGCCTGCTCCGGCGGTTCGGGCTACCCGGCGAGGTCCTGCGCCGGCTCGCGTGGATGGGGGCCTACCACTCGCGGTTCACCGACCTGCCGGTCGCCGTGTGCGCCGACCTGATCCGGGCGTGGGACCACCCACCGGTCACCACTGCGCCCGAGGCGCGGGTGTGGCTGGCCCTCGCGCGCGCGTCGGTGGCGCAGCGCGCGTACGACACCGCGGCCATGGCCGCCGCCACCGCCGAGGCCCGTCGGGACGAGGCCCACGCGCCACCCGAGGCCCGGATCGAGCGCCGGCTGGCGGACGACTTCGTGGCGTCCAAGGCCCGCCAGCGCGAGCTCACGCTGCTGGACGAGGTGGAGGGGGCGCTGCCCCTGGTCACCGACGCGGACACCGCGGCCGTCCTGCGGGCGCGATGGGTCGACCACCACGCGTTCCGCAGGAACGCCGACGGGGACCACGCAGGCGCCGAGGCCCTGTACCACTCGCTCCCCGAGACCGGGCCCCCGTTCGCGCGCGCCCGCCGCTGCAACGGCCTGGCCTACGCGGCGTGGAGGTCCGGGCGCGCCGACGAGGCCCTGGCCCACGCGGCCGCCGCCGCGCGGCACGCCGGAGACGGAGGCCACGTGCGACTCCGCGCGATGGCGTTGCTGATGGTCCTGCGGGTCCGGCCCGGGGATCCGGACGCCGCGTCCCGGGTCGCCGCGATGGCGGAGCTGCTGGACGACGAGACGCTGCGGGTGCGGTTGGCACGCGCGCGACGGGCCGGGTGAACCCGCCCGGACTTCGGTGCCGCGTGTCAGTCGAGCAGCCCGGTGGGACGTAGGCACGCCAGCGGCCTCGCCCCACAGGAGGAGCCCGGGGGAGCGACCCGAACGAACGCCCGTGTGACGAGTCGGCCCGACGGCACAGGGAGGGGCGGAGGCCCCTTGAGCGAGCCCATCGCCTCTCCGCTGACCCTGCGAGCCCGAGGCGCGATGACCGACGACTCCGGTCGTTCGTACCACCTGATCCGCCTGCTCGGCAGCGGCGGCTTCGGCACGGTCTACCTGGCGGAGCAGGTCAGCAGCGGCGGCCTGGTGCAGCGGGTCGCGCTGAAGCTGCTGCGCCGGGACCTCGACGCGCAGAGCCGCGCCCCAGAGCGGATGCGCGAAGAGGCGATCGTCCTGTCGCGGATCCGGCACCCGGTCATCCTGGCGGCCCACGACCTGGTGACCTTCGACGGCCAGCTCGGCCTGGTGACGGAGTACGTCGAGGGCGAAGACCTTTCCGCCTGCATCGCGGAGCCGATCCACCCCCTCCCCGCCGCGGCGGTGCTGGAGGTGGTCGGGCAGGTCGCGAGCGCCCTCGACACGGCGTGGCGGCGCCTGCAGCTCGTTCACCGCGACATCAAGCCGCAGAACATCCGCCTCGGGGTGCACGGGAGCGTGAAGCTGCTGGACTTCGGGATCGCCTGGGTGGGCGGGGCGGAGCGTCAGGTGCGGACCGAGACCCACCTGGTGGTGGGGACCTACCGGTACCTCGCCCCCGAGCGGTTCACCGCCGGTCGGCCCCCCGAGCCGCCGTCGGACGTGTTCGCCCTGGGCGCGGTGCTGTTCGAGGGGTTGACCCGGACGCCGCTGCTGGCCGGGGTGGACCTGTTCGGCGCGGCG
Organism: Myxococcota bacterium; assembly: GCA_040080105.1. GTDB lineage: Bacteria > Myxococcota_A > UBA796 > UBA796 > JACKER01. Next base: position 337 of record JBEBJC010000705.1, on the reverse strand, counting down.
AGCCTCGCCACCGACCCCGGCCGGCACGGCGCGCACGTCCAGGAGCGGCTCGCCTGCACCCTGGCCGGGACCGAGGCGACCGCGGCGCTCCCGAGCCCGATCCCTCCGCCGGTGCGCGACCTGGTGGCGCGAATGGTGGCGTGGGACCCGGCCGACCGGCCCACGGCAGGGGCGGTGGTCGAGGCGTGTGAGTCGTTGCTGCCCGGTGTGGGCGGGGCCCGCCTGTCCACCTGGGCCCGGTCCCATCCCTGGCCCGACCCGGAGGAGCCGGCGGCACCGACCGAGGCGCCGCCCCCCGACACCCGGTTCGAGCACCACGGGCCGCTCGAGCTGGACC
>JBEBJC010000704.1:0-4704 GCA_040080105.1 Myxococcota bacterium | reverse complement strand
GGCAGCGCCCGCGCGCGAAAGGACAGGGCCTCGGCATCGAGGGAGCGGCGGCCGACCTCGCCCAGCTCGAGGCCCTGGCGAACACCCACCAGGCCTGGATGACCGCTGCGTGGGTCGGGGTGCTCCGGCAGTTCCTGACGTCGGACGCCCGCAGCCAGGCGGCGCGGGTGTTGGCCGCCAAGGAGCTGTCCGAGCTGCTGCGCCCGCTGGCCGGGGGGCCTCCCGCGGACGCGCTGGGGACCGTGCCGCTCGCGGTCCACCGTGCGATGGCCGTCCATCGCGCAGACCCGGTGAAGATCCCGGGGGTGTTGATCCCGGCCGCGGCGCTGCTGTGGCGGCTCGACGCCCGCGACGAGTCGTTCCGCACCGTGTCGTACGGCGCGCGCATCGGGCATCGCCTGTACGGCGAGGGGGTCAGCGAGCCGATGCGCGCGTTCGCGGTCCTGTTGGCCCGCCACGCGGGGGCGGAAGCCTGGAGCGCGCTCGGGGCGCGCCTCGCAGACGACGAGCGGGCCTTCCTCGCCGTCCGAACGTCGTGAGGGGCGGCATGACCCCATGGGTGGTGGGCTTGCTCGGGGTCCTCGCGGTGGCGGTCGCCGGCATCACTGTCGGCGTCTCTCGCCGGACGGGTGAGCTCACCCGGTTTCGGACCGAGGCCGCAGCCCTGGGCTTCTCCCCGAGTAACGCCCCCGGAAGCGCCGGACGGGTCCACGTCGTCGGGGAGTGGCGGGGCCGGCCGGCGGTCCTCGGCTACTACCCCGGCGACGGTGGGGTGGAGTCTTCGGGCGGCGAGACCGGCATCTGGGTGGTCGTGTCCCTCCGCGTGGCCGAGGCGCCGGCCGGGGTCGAGGTCTGGCCGGTCGAGCGCATCGGTCGCGGATCGACGCTCGACCTGGTGATCCGCGCCGCGTGGCCCTCCGGCTGGTCGGGTGAGCTCGGCCGACAGCAGCTCCCGCTCGACGCCGGTCGAGACGAGCTGCGCGCCGCGCTCGACCGGGTGGTGCCCGGTCCGTGATCGACGTCGTCTCCAGCGGGGCTACGGCGCGGGGATCAGCAGCAGCGCGTGGGTGGTGCCGTCCTCGCGGACGCCCTGGCCGGCGATCCAGCCGGCGTCGGAGATCCCGTTCGCCCGCTGGATCGTCCAGTCCGCCGTCGTCACCAGGTCGTTGAGGTCGGACAGGGTGACGCCGTCGGTGACGAAGGCGTGGAGCTCGGTGATCTCGCCGGACTGCCGGAAGTTCGAACCCACGATCCGACCGGCGCCGTTGATCCCCATCGCCTCCCCCGACGTGAAATCCGGGAGGAGCCCGAGGTCGATCGTGGCGCCCCCCCGATACAGGGCCGGCCGGGTCGCGCCGAAGTTCCCCGTCCAGCCGACCGCGTCTCCGACCGCGTTCACCGCCACCGCGATGCTGGGCGGAGGCGCGAGCTCGGTGAGGATCCCGCCGTCCCACGCGGTCGCAGCCTCGCCGCCGCTCGGCGAGTCCGACCCGCCGACGACCCGTCCGCTGTCGTTGATCGCCAGGGCGCGGCTGTTGGACTGGTCCCCCCCGATCAGCGTGCCGAGCTCGATCACCGCGCCGCCCTCGTACCGCACCGCCCGCTGGTAGGTCGCCGCGTTGCGGGCCGAGCCGACCACCACCCCGGCGGCGTTGATCCCGTGGGCGTCGCTCCCCACACCCGACAGGCCGCCGAGGCTGTAGGTGCCGGTGCCGTCGGCGAGGAACGCGAACGAGCCGTACCCGTCGTCGGACTCGCCGACCACCACGCCGCCGCTGACGGCGTACCCGAGGCTGTACTCGCCGCCGAGGGTGCCGAGGTCGACCAGACCGGTGGCGCTCGTCCAGGAGAACGCGTGGAGCGGACCGTTGGTCGCGACCGCCTGCGAGGTCCCGGCCACCATCCCCGACGCGTCGACCGACGTCGCGGTGGAGGAGAGGCCGCCCGGCAAGACCCCGAGGTCGGTCACCGTGTACGCGCCGGAGTAGGTGGTGGTTCCAGCGGTGCCGGTGTCGCCGGTCTCTCCGGTGGCGCCGGTCGCCCCGGTGCTCCCGGTGGACGAGGAGGCGGTCGGGCTCGTGTCGGCCGTGCTCCCTGTCTCGGTCGGCTCGGTGGTGTCGCCGAGCGTGGGGGTCTCCTTGGGCGCCCCACAACCGGAGAGCGCCGAAAGGAGCAGCGTGGTGAGCGACCTCGAGCGCGTGGGCGGCATCGGACCTCCGAGAGTGCGCGAGGGTACCGCGCCCCGCGCCCTCCCGCTGCAGGGAGAACGACGGGGCGGATCGCCTCGACCCCTCGGCGTCGAGCCCCTGTCCGACCGCAGTCGTCAGCACCCGCCCGCGTCGCCGTACGTGAGGCAGTACGAGGCGCCGTCGCAGTAGTCCTCGGTGTCGGAGCAGTAGACTACGCCGATCAGCGTGTCGGCGTCGTCGTACCGGAACGACACCGAGTACGGGACGCCGAAGCAGTCGACCCGGGTGCCGCTCCCGCACGCGGCCTCGTCGCCGGGCGAGTAGTAGTCGTACGCCCCCGGTGGACACGCCGCCGCGTCGGCCGGGGTGGCCGGGGACGGTCCGGTCCACTCGGCGAGCGCCGGCGACTCACACGCCTCCTCCCCCCCGCTCTCGGTCGGTGTCGTCGCCGGCACGACACACGCTGCCCACGCTGTAAGGTACACGCGCCCTCCTCGGCCCCTGCACCAGTGAACCCGCCCGCTGCGGGTTCGGCAACTGGTTCTCGCGATCCGAGGTCGATCGAACGGTTCGCCGCCCGTCTGCATCCGTGGTCTGCGGTCGGTGGTCGACTCAAGGATCGAACGGGTACTCGAGCGCCTCGTCGAGCGCGTCCAGATCGAGCGGGTCGGGGTCGCGCGCGTCGAGCACCTTCGCCACCCGGAGGAACAGCGGCACCAGCTGCGCCCACGGGGTCGCGCCGTCCGCGGTCCGGCCGAGGAACGTGAACCCGGTCCACACCGCCACCGGCACGAACAGGGCGGCGGCCGGCCCGAGGTCGTCCGGATCGAGCCACGTGTCGGGGTGCAGCTCCTCCGGCAGCTCGGGCTCGCCCGCGTCGGCGAGCGTCTCCAGCAGCTCGCGCAGGCCCGCCGCGTCGAACGTGCCCTCGGGGGGCTCGGGGAACTCCGCGTCGTCGGGGTCCGGGTCGACCGCGTCGTCCGGGAACGTGCCCTGCTCGAGCGCGCGCCGCGCGTCGGCGCACCACTGCTCGCGCAGGTCGTGCAGCTGGGTGGTGATGCTCTCGACCACCCCGGGCTCGCCCCGGGGCGCCCACCCGTCCACCAGGGCCGCCCAGCGTTGGTCGATCGACCGCACCGACATCGGGGGAGCGTACCGCGGGCGGCCCATGGTTGGATCGGCGACGGTCACCGTTCGAGGGATGGCTGCGGTCACCCGGGTGATTACCTTGGAACCATGATGGTCCTCACGTTGTTCGCGTGTGGCGTCGACCTCCCTCCCGGGTGGGAGGACGCCGTCCCGGTCGAGTCCCTCGCCCAGCAGCCGTGCGGGGGGAGCCCGTACGACACCGGGATCTCCTCGATCGTGACGGCGGAGCTCGCCGCCGACCCTCTCACGGTCGACGCGACCGCGGTGCCGTTCCGCTGCGCGCAGGATGTGGAGGGCTTCTGGAAGGAGTCGGGGGACCAGGTGGACGTGCTGGTCCAGCCGATCGACATGGACCCCCGGCAGGTGGCCGGCTGCGACTGCCTGTACGATCTGGCCATCGTGGTGGGATCGCCCGACGCCGCGCCGTCGGCGGTGACGCTGTGGCGGCGCTGGGACTCGCTGAACGACCCCAACGACCCGGTGAAGGTCGGGGAGGTGACGCGGTGAGGATCGCGATGGTCTCTTTGTTCGCGGGCGGGTGCTTCGGCAGCGTGTCGCGCCCGTCGTGCAGTGAGGACCGCACCCCGGTCGCGGACGACCTGGTCACGTCCCTCGGGACCGCGGACGACCTGCTCGCGACCACGTCCGGCCCGCGCGCCGAGCCGGCCGAGCTCGAGGACGGGACCGCGGTGACCGCCACGGTCGAGGTCACGCGCGGCGACGGCTCGGCCGAGTGGGTCGACCGGGAGCCCGACTCCATCGTGACCAAGACCTGGGGACCCGGCCACTCGGTGCTCACCATCGCGGTGTTCTGCGTCGACTCGCTGGAGATCCCGGCCGTGGGCTCGCTCGCCACCGACGACGGGTCGTTCGACGTAGCCCTGGACGGCACCCTGACCACGGGCGGCTCCGCCGTGGCCAGCGACGGCCCCTCGTTCGACGCGACCGCCCCGTTCGACGAGTCCGGGTTCCCCGCGCCCGACGAGCCCGAGCTCGACACCTTCGAGAACCAGCACGCGTTCCTGCAGGTCGCGTACCTCGGGGACGGTACCACCTCCGGCCGCGCGGGCTGGTCGGGCGACCGCGAGGACGGCGACATCTCCGAGAGCCGGGCCCACTACCAGATCGAGTGGTGAGTCGGTCCCTCCGCCGCGAGCGGGGTACCCCTGCGCGGGCGGCCCGTGGTTGAATCGGCGACGGAGGGAGCCGGTGAGCGGGTGGCTCGCGGTGGTGGGGTGCGCGGCGCCGGAGGTGTCGGAGGTGCACACGCTCGGCGTCGGCACGCTGAACATCGAGTACGGCGGGGAGGGGGTCGACTTCGGCGCGGTGATCGACGCGATCGAGGCGCTCGACGCCGACGTGGTGG
>JBEBJC010000703.1:0-4718 GCA_040080105.1 Myxococcota bacterium | reverse complement strand
TGTCGAGGTAGTGGTTCATGTGGCGGGCGGCGTTCACCAGGCCCCCCGCCTCCGCCGCCACCGCCACCCCGCGCCAGAACGCGTGGTTCGCGTAGTCGACCGCGGTGGGGTCGAACTGGCCGTGCTCGCCCGACCCGTCGGACTGCTCGGACGGCGGCCCCTCCCGTCGATCGAGCTCGTCGTTCGCCCAGTCGATCTCGCGGTCGGTCTCGTTCTCGGCCTCCCGGTCCCCGAGGCTCCCGTCGGGGAACAGCCCGCCGCGCAGGTCGCCTTGCGCGGGCGCGGACGCCGGCTGGCGGGTGGTCAGCGACTGGATCAGGCTGTTGTCGAACAGCCCGGCGGTCGCGTCGAGCGCGAGCGGGTTGCCCTGCTCCAGCGCTTGCAGCAGCGCCGGGTCGAACCCCGCCCTGGCCACGTCGACCGACGGCGCGACCTCGGCGCTCTGCGCGGGTGCGTACTGCAACATCGTCGCTCCTCCCGCGAGGCGACCTTGCACGACGGGTGCCGGCAATCTGCGGGCGTTGGTCCGTGGCGCGACGTCCGTCATGACGGACGTCGGGGGTGGCGCGGGAGCCCGCGGGTCGCTACCCACCCCGCCCGGAGCCGAGATGGACCACGAAGCGATCTACCGCCGGGTGTTCGACAACAACGTGAAGTGGGTCATGGAGAAGGTCAGCGACGACGCCGACTTCTTCGAGCGCCTGGCCAAGGAGCAGCTGCCCGACTTCCTGTACATCGGGTGCGCCGACAGCCGGGTGCCGGCGAACCAGATCATGGGGCTCGAGCCCGGCGACGTGTTCGTGCACCGGAACCTCGCGAACCTGGTGGTGAACACCGACCTCAACGCGCAGTCGGTGATCGAGTACGCGGTCGAGCAGCTGCACGTGAAGCACATCGTGGTGTGTGGACACTACGGGTGCGGCGGGATCGCCGCCGCGATGCAGCCGCGCGACCTCGGGCTGCTCAACGGGTGGCTGCGCGAGGTGCGCGACGTGTACCGGCTGCACCAGGTCGAGCTCGACGCGATCGCCGACCCGGTCGTCCGCCAGCGGCGGCTGGTCGAGCTGAACATCGACGAGCAGTGCAACAACGTGATCAAGACCGCGGCGGTGCAGCGCCACTGGCTGCGCCACGGGTACCCGGTGGTGCACGGCTGGGTGTACGACCTGCACAACGGGCTGCTGCGCGACCTGCAGTTCCCGTTCGAGGCCCGGCTCGAGCAGGTGCGCCGGCTGTACCGGCTCACCCTGGACTGACGCGCTGCAGCCCTCACCCCAGGGGGAGTGGGGTCACCACGGCTGGGCGGGCTCGACCTCGGCGAGGTGGTCCAGCGCCTCGTCCCAGCTCGGGGACTCGGAGGTGAACGAGGTGGAGTACACGTCGTCGACCAGCGCCTCCCACTGGCCCATCGCCTCGAGGTGGGCGCCGGAGGTCACGAACGTCGTCAGGTCCTCGCTCGACTCCCATACGGTCAACGTCCACCGGTCTCGCCCGAACAGCTCCCCTCGGAGCGACTTGCCGACCAGCCCGGGCTGGGTGTCGAGCTGGGCGACGATCGCGTCGATGCTGGCGTCGAACGCGTCTTTGGCCCCGCGCTTCGCCCGCGTGTGGGTGACCGCGGCGACGAGCGGTCCCTCCACGTCGGGGCGGAGCTCCCCGTCGGCGTAGCCCGGACCCTCGAGCGGCTCGGAGATGGCGCAACCAGCGATCAGGAGCAGCGGCGTACAGCGGATCATGTCGACCTCCGCCGGACCAGACACCCCCTGCGCGGACGGCGGTCCCTGGCACCTCGCGCCACCGGTTGGCCGTTCGCGTCAGCGGGTGCGCCGCCACCGCCCGGGGGTCTCGCCGGTCCACCGCACGAACGCCCGGTGGAACGTGCTCGCGTCGGAGTAGTCGAGCAACAGCGCGATCTCGTCGATGCCGAGCGCGGGGTCGCGCAGGTAGGCGCAGGCGAGCGCCCGCCGGGTGTCCTCGAGCAGCGCCCGCCACGACAGCCCCGCCTCGGTCAGCCGGCGCTGCAGCGTGCGGGGAGACGTGCCCAGCGCGTCCGCGAGGCCCACGAGGTCGGCCCGGCCGCGTGGCAGCCCGGCCTCGATCGCGGCGCGGAGCTGGTCGAGCCACGGGTCCACCGTCGGGAGCTCGGCCAGCAAGAGCTCGCTGTGGCGGGCCAGCACCGCGCGGAGGGCTTCGTCGGGGTTCCGGGTGGGGGTGGCCCACTGGGTGAGGGTGAACGTCACCTCGTCGACCGGCTGGCCGAACCCGAGGTCCGGCCCGAACGCGGCGCGATGGGGGGAGAGATCGAACGGCGCGGGGCGGCGCAACCGGACGGCCGGGTGGACCGGCGTGGCCGACACCCGGTTGATCCGATCGACCGCGGCGGCGAGCGTGTAGTCGACGTACCGGGCCGGCGCCGGGCTCCCGTCGGGCAAGCTGAACCCGAGCACGACGGCCCCGTCGCGCGGGGCCAGCGACAGCCGGGCGGAGTCGTGGATGATCCGGAACGTCGCCACCAGCTGCTCGTACGACTCGCCCAGGGTCGAGGCGTGCGCGCACAGGTAGTCGACCACCCGATACGCACCGAACGGGAGCTCTACCGCCGCGAGCACCGCGAGCTCGGGCTCGCCGCTCCGCTCGATCGCGTCGTCCCACACGGCGAGGGCGGTCGCGGCGGGCAGGCGCGCGTCGGGGTCGGCGAGCGTCGCGTCCGACAGGCCGTGGCGGGCGAGCAGCGCGGCCCGATCGACCCCGCGGCGGGCGGCTGCCTCCACCACCGCTCGGGTGCTGGTGACCTGGACCCGCGGCGAAGGGAGGGGCGACATCCCGAGCCGGTAACTCGGGCGACCGGATAGGTGGCGCGCGGAGGCGCCCCGTGCTGCTGTGGATCCCGATCGTCGCCGCCGCCGCCCCAGAGCCGCCCCCGCCGGTCGAGCCGCCGGCCCGGGTGACGGAGCTCGAGGGCGCGCTCGCCGCGCTGCAGCAGGCGCTCGACGCGGCAAAGGCCAGCCTCGGGGAGCGCGACGCGCGGGTGGCGGCGCTGCAGGCCCAGGTCACCCACGGCGCGGTCCTGCTCGACCACCGCCGCCCGGCGAGCGAGCGCGCCGCCGCGGCCGACGCGTTGGTCACCGCGGGCGACCCCGGGGCGGCGTGGCTGCTGCGCGCCGGCGCGGGTGACCCCGACGAGATCGTGGCGCTCGCGAGCGTGCGGGCGGCGCTGGTGTTGGTCCCGCTCGAGGGGCCCGACATCGCGACCCGGGTGCTGCTCGACCCCGACGCCTCTCCCGAGGCGCAGCTCGCGGTGGTCGACGCGCTCGGCGCGCACCGCTCCCGCGAGGCGGCCGAGGTGTTGTACGTCACCAGCGGCGATCGCACCGTGTCGGCGCGGGTCCGCGCGCGGGCGGTGGACCTGCTCGAGACCACCTACGCCGACTACGACCTCGGTCCGCGGCGCGACGTGGTCGATCCGCTCGGCGGGGTCGCGTTCGTGACCGCGAACGGGCTCGCCGGCGGGATCCTGTTGTCGTCGGTCGGCGCGTTCGGCCGGTTCGACGGCGCGATCACCATCGGCGCCGCGGGCGGCGGGGCGATCGGCGTGGGCTCGGGCGTGTTGTACGCGCGCTCGGCGCCGCTCACGCTCGGCGAGGGCCTGGTGTACGCGAGCGGCGTGTCGTGGGGCCTGACCTACGGGCTGTGGACCACCACCGCCGCCCACGGCGCGTGGAAGTGGATGCCGTACGACGACGACACCCGCGCCCGCACGGTCGAGCCGGCCGCCGCGTACCGCGCGCTCGGGGTCACCGCGGGGGCGCTGGTCGGAGGCTACATCCTCACCACCGGCCGGCCGGAGGCGTGGGACGTGCTCGAGGTCGACACCGCCGGCTACCTCGGGTCGGCGATAGCGCTCGGCACCGCTGGGCTCGCCGGGTACCGCCCGCCGCCCGAGTTCGGCTCGACCACCTACACCCCGTCGGGCGGGTACACCTACGACGGCAGCGCCCAGGACGAGTACCGCGAGTACCGGCTGCGCGCGTCGCAGTGGCTCGACGGCGCGCAGATGTTCGGCGCCGGCGTCGGGCTCGCGGCCGGGATCGTGGCCGCGCCGCGGTGGGACCTCGACTGGAACGACGCCGCGTTCGGCGTGGTGCTCGGCGGGGAGGCGGCGTGGGTCGGCCAGTACCTGCCCGACCTGCTGGGGATCGACGACCAGGATCTGAAGGGCACGGTGCGGCTGCCGTGGAACGCGGGCATCGGCGCCGGGCTCGTGTGGTCGGAGCTCCACCCGGTGAGCCTGCGCCGGACCGCGGTCACCGGCTGGGGCGCGGTCACGTCGAACGCGATCGGCGGCGGCCTGCCGCTGGTGCTGGGGGAGTCGGACAGCGAGGTCGTGGCGCGGGTGCTCGTCCCGGTGGGCGTGGCCGGCACGCTGGGCGCGTTCGCGCTCGACCCGGTGTTGCAGCCCTCGGGCGGCGACGCGGTGATGATCGGGGTCGGCTCGGCCACCGGCACGGTCGAGGGTCTGCTCGTGGGGCTCGCGGTCGACGACCTCGACGGGTGGGGCCGCGACGGGACGCTGCAGGCGGCGGGCCTCACCTCGCTCGTGGGTGGGGTCACCGGCGCGGGGCTGCTCGCGCTGTCGCCGCTGGTGGACCCGTCGCCGGACGACATGGTGGTGCTCGGCACCGCCGCCGCGTGGGGCGGGTACTACGGCGGGATGATCC
>JBEBJC010000702.1:0-4720 GCA_040080105.1 Myxococcota bacterium | reverse complement strand
GTGGTTCGCCGAGTCCGGGTACACGCGGGAGGAGGGTGCGACCGAGGACGGCGAGATGGAGCCCTACGCGTGGTTCGGCTGGGATGTGGCGGTCGACACGGAGAACCGCCACCTGCTGATCGGTGCCCGCACCTCCTCCAGCTACTTCCAAGTGGGCGCGTTCCCGTTCCCGGCGGAGGTCACCGCGCGCCCGCAGGACAACGTCGGGCTGCTGGTCCCCTCGCGCGAGATGGACTACCCCCTGTTCACCACGAACCTCGGGGTGGCGTACACCTCGAGGGGAGACCGCCTGTGGACCTCGACCTACCCGACCAACGGGCCGAGCGCGTTCTCCGGCGAGGTGTACACCTTCGATCTCCCGTTGACCGGCGAGCGCGATGAGCAGGACGCCTTGGCGACGTACCGGGCCGATCCGGGGGACTTCGTCCAGTTCGGGGTCGGGTGGAGCGACGATCTGGACGGCGACGGGATCACGGACCTGCTCATGGGCGCCCAGGCGCGCAACGCCGGCGCCGGCGCGATCGCGGTGATCTCCGCCCCTCCCGACGGGGACCATCGGATCTGGGACGTGGCGTCCACCGTCATCGACGGTGTCGCGCCGGTCGGTCGCCTGGGTGAGCAGGTCGCGACGGGTGACCTGGACGACGACGGGATCGCCGAGCTGCTGACCGGGGCTGCCGCGGTGTACGGCGCGAGCACCTTCCACGCGTTCCTCGGCCCGCTGGCGGGTGCCCGCCTCGCCTCCTCCAGCGAGTGGACGATCCACGGGGAGGACGGCATCGAGCGGCTCGGGGTGTCCTCCGCGGCGGCAGACCTCGACGGCGACGGATCCACCGACCTCGTCGTCGGTCGTCCGGGCAATCGCCCACTGGGTCCTCTCGACGGCAGCGTCCTGCTGTTCCGCGGACCGGTCGCCCCCGGGGTGTACGACAGCGCCCACGCCGACATCGTGGTCCGCAATGTGCAGGACAGCGGGGACGCCGACTCGTTCGGCTATCTACTGCGCACCGGCGACCTGAACGGCGACGGCGCGCACGAGTTGGTGATCTCCGCCCCGGACGACGTGGAGGGCGGTCGGGCAGTTGGCTCGGTGCACGTCCTGTACGGCCGCCCCGAGCTGTTCGCGCTCTGATCTGAAAACCTGGTGTGCGCGGGCGGGAATGGCGCGGGCCGTGCGTCCGCTGGTAGATCTACAGCGAACAGCTCGACCTCCCACCCGCTGATGGTGCGGCCATGCTTCGCGTCGCCGGTCTTCGGGAAGATGCACGCGACGACGCGTCTGCTTGCCAGGTGACCGCCGCTGCGCGTTGCGGACCACACCCGCTGTCCGGGACATTGTGCCACGTCGCCGCGCGGAGCCGATCGAGGACGTCGGGATCCTCGTACAGCTCGACGAGCTGCACCTCCGACGGGCGGTTCGACGACCGCCGACCCAGGTCGGTGCGCCAACACTGGAGCGACCGCCCGCCGACGCCCTCACGCTCGCACAACGCCAGAATCGGCCGGCGGGGGTTCAAGCCGGGCTGCGCCGATCCGAAGGGCCGACATGCACGTCGTGGACGAGCGGCTCGACCTTATCCTCCGGCTGGCGCGCGCCGCGTTCGACGTGCCGACCGCCGAGCTCGTGTTGGGGGAGCACGTCGGGCCGGAGCTGGTCACCGACGTTGGCCCGTTCCGCGCCCACGTGCCGCTGATCGGGGCCGTGGGGGAGACGCTCGGCGCGCTCACGCTCACCGCCCCCGGGCCGCGACCGTTCTCCGACCCAGACCACGAGCGGCTCCACGCGCTGGCGGCGGTGACCTCGGCGCTGGTGGCGGCGCTCGAGCTCACCACCCTCGACGAGCTGACCGGGCTCGCGAACGAGCGCGGGTTCGGCGCGCTCGGCCGCCAGGCGCTCGCCCTGTGCGTGCGGTTCGACAAGCCGGTGAGCTGCGTGGTGCTCGCGCTCGACGGCCTCGAGGCGATCGCGCGAGACCACGGCCCCGCCGAGCGAGAGCGGGCGCTGGTCGACTTCGCGAACCTGCTGCTGATCACGTTCCGCGAGACCGACGTGGTCGCGCGCCTCGGCCACGACCAGTTCGCCGCGCTGCTCACCGGCACCACCGCGGCCGAGGTCCCCGGCGGGCTGTCGCGGCTCGGGGCGGTGCTCGACGCGCACAACGGCCGGCCGGGGAGCCGATACGCGCTGACGTTCCGCGCCGGGCACACCCAGTACGAGCCCACGCGTCACCCGCGGCTGCCCGAGCTGCTGGCCGACGCCGAGGCCGACCTCACCGGGTGAGGTCGTCGACCGTCGCGTCGAGCGCGGCGGTGAGCCGGTCGAGCGCCGCCTCGGCCTCGGGGGTCGGCGACAGCAGCAGGTCCTCCCCTTCGTCGAACGTTCGGCCGAGCAGGTCGAACAGCTCGACCGCGCCGTCGGTGTGGCGCACCAGCTTGTACCGGTCGTCGCGCAGCGACCGCTCGTCGACGACCCACGGCCCCGGCCCGGCGGGGGACAGCTCCTCCGCGTACACCGAGCCGCGGACCTCGACCGCCGGGTCGCGCCAGGTCGGCAAGGCGCTCACCCCGTCGAGCGGGACGTCCGGCAGCGCGGCCCCGGCCAGCTCGGCGAACGTGGGCAACAGGTCGACCACCGAGAACAGTGCGTGGGTCTCGACGCCGGCCGGGACGCCGGGCCCCGTGACAACCATCGGCACTCGGATCCCGCCCTCGTACACCGTGTTCTTCGCCCGCTCCGGATCCGACGGCGGCTGCGCCACCGAGCTCGAGCTGCCGTTGTCGGAGAGCAGCACCAACACGGTGTCGTCCGGCAACACGTCGACCAAGCGGGCCAGCTCCGCGTCGGCCGCCTCCAACATCGCGAGCTGGGAGGTGAACGGGTCGAGCCCGGTGCCGTAGCCCTGCAGCGCCGCCGGCGGATCGTGCCACGGGTTGTGCGCCGCGTTGTACGACACCATCAGGAAGAACGGCGACGGCAACGTGTGCACCAGCGCGATCGCGTCGTCGGTGGTGTCGGTGGTGGCGTACCGCTCCTCGAGCGCGATCTCCCCGTCCATCCCGACCTTCTCGAACGCGTAGTACCCGTTGCCGCCCGAGCGGCGCGCGGTGTCGACCCACAGGTTGTTCAGCGAGCCCGAGTACCACGCGAACCCCTGGCCCCACGGGTGGCGGGCGCCCGACGGGGACAGCAGCGTGGACAGGTGCCACTTGCCGGCGATCGCCGAGCAGTACCCGGCCGGGCGCAGCAGCTCGGGGATCGTGACCTCGTCGAGCGGGAGCTCGGCCGAGCCGTCGAACGGCCACAAGATCGAGCCGGTCCCGGTGCGGCGCGCGTGCCGCCCGTTGAGCAGCGCCGCGCGGGTCGCGGTGCACGACGGCAGCGCGTACGCGTCGCGGTACAGCAGCCCCTCGGACGCGAGCTGGTCGAACGTCGGGGTGGGTGCGGTGACCGGGTGCACGCCGTACCGGCCGATCTTGTCGAGCCCCACGTCGTCGAGCACCACCACGACCAGGTTCGGTCCGGCGCCCCCGGCGTCGGGGCACAGGGGCGCCGGCGCACACCCTGCGAGCCAGATCACGCCGGCTCCCGCGCCCGGATCCACGCCTTCTCGAGCTCGACCGCCACGAACACCGACGACGCGAGGCCGAGGCACACCCCGAGCTCGCCGGCAGTCAGCGCCTGGGTCTCGAACACCCGCTGCAGGAACGGCACGTACACCACCGCGAGCTGCAGCCCGAGCGTGAGCGCGACCGCGCCGAGCAGCGCCGGGTTCGTGCCGAGCCCCAAGGTGAACAGCGACTCGCGCTCGGACCGGATCGCCATCGCGTGCGCCATCTGGGCCAGCGCCAACACGGTGAACGCCATCGTCTGCCACCGGGGCGAGGGGCTCGCCGCGACCCCGAGGGTGAGCCCGCCGATCAGCAGGCCGACCCACACCACGTGCGCCCCGAGCCCGCGCCCGAGGATGTGCTCGTCGGGCGGGCGCGGCGGGCGGCGCATCACCCCGGGCTCGGCGGGCTCGGCCGCGAGCGCCAACCCCGGCAGCCCGTCGGTGACGAGGTTCACCCACAAGATGTGGATCGGGAGCAGCGGCAGCGGCAGCCCCACGAACGGCGCGAGGAACAGCGCCCAGATCTCGCCGCCGTTCCCGCTCAGCGCGTACCGCACGAACCGGCGGAGGTTGTCGTAGATCCGCCGCCCCTCCGCGACCGCGTTCACGATGGTGGCGAAGTTGTCGTCGAGCAGCACGAGGTGCGACGCCTCGCGCGCCACGTCGGTGCCGCCCTTGCCCATCGCGATCCCGATGTCGGCCTGGGCGAGCGCCGGCGCGTCGTTCACCCCGTCGCCGGTCATCGCCACGAACGCTCCGCGGGCCTGCAGCGCCCGCACGATCCGGATCTTCTGCTCGGGCGCAGCGCGCGCGTACACCCGGATCGACTCGACCCGAGCGTCGAACGCCTCGTCGGACAGCGCGTCGAGCGCGGCGCCGGTGAGCACCTCGCCGTGGCCGTCGACGAGACCGAGCGCGCGGGCGATCGCGGCCGCGGTGGCCGGGTGGTCGCCGGTGATCATCACGACCCGGATCCCGGCCTCGCGGCACCGCGCGATCGCGGCCGCCGCCTCGGGCCGCGGCGGGTCGAGCAGCCCCACGATCCCGAGCCACTCGAGGTCGCGCTCCACCTCGGCCCGATCGGCGGGGAGCCTATCGAGCCGGCGGGT
>JBEBJC010000701.1:0-4721 GCA_040080105.1 Myxococcota bacterium | reverse complement strand
CCCCCGATGCGGGCGAGAGGGGGATCGACGAGCAAGGGACAGGGTCCCTTCGCCCCACCGCCCCTTTAGGGGACGACGAACGCGACCGCGAGCGCGAACAGCGCCAGCGACTCGATGAACGCCAGACCGACGTAGAACGGGGCGTTCAGCTTGCTCGCGGCCTGCGGGTTGCGGGAGACGCTCTCGAGCATCGCCTTCGCGGTCAGCCCCTGGCCGATCGCGCCGCCCACCACCGCGAAGCCGATCTGCATCGACGAACCGAAGTTCGGGTCGCCGTCCTGCGCGAAGGCGGTGCCGCTCACGACGAGCAGGGCGAGCGCAACCGGAAGGACCGTCATCAGCTTCTTCATCTCTCCTCCTCTCCCGTGTGAGCGGGAGCGATGCCTCATTACGTGTCGGGAACAGCGTCCGAGCGTCGTACACGCCGGACCAACGAAGATCGAATCAGTGCGCGTGCGCGTGGTCGTCGTGGCCCTCGTGGTGCGGCAGCGCGAGGTGGATGTAGATCACGGTGAGCAGGCTGAACACGAACGCCTGGATCACCGACACCACACACGCGAGCACCAGCAGCAGGGCCGGGACCACCGGCGGGACGAGGTCGCTCATCACGTTGAACACCAGGTGGTCGCCGAACAGGTTCGCCGTGAGACGAATCGTGAGCGACATCGGCCGGATGCACAGCGACAGCACCTCGAGCGGGAACATGAACGGGGCGAGCAGCAACACCGGGCCGGCGAAGTGCTTGATGTACCCCACCGGGTCGCGCGACAACCCCACGAAGTTGAAGGTCAGGAACGTGATCAGCGCCATCCCGACGTTCGTGTTGATGTTGTCGGTCGGGGGCAGGAACCCGGGGATGATGCTCTGGATGTTGCACGCGAAGATGTACAGGAACAGCCCGCCGATCAACGGGAAGAACAGCTTCGCGTCCTTCTTGTCGAGCAGGTCGGCCATGATCCCGTAGATCCCGCCGACGAACACCTCGGCGAACGCGAGCGGCGTGATCTTGTCGGAGGTGAAGTACCGCTCGAGCCCGTTGCGGGACCGCGCCTTCTCGAGGCCGATCCGGGCGACGATCGCGAACGCGATCAGCACCGCAGCCGCGAGCCACGCGTGCAGGTACACGGTGGTGTTCGCGACCTCGTGGCCCGGCGACAGCGAGTGCTCGGTCACCCCGAGCGCGTGCAACGCGGAGTCACGGTCGACGGCCGGGATCAGCCGGAACCAGGAAAAACCGGAGGCGAACGTCATCCTTCCTCCACCGGAACCCGCGCGAGCAGGATCCCGGTCCCGAGGGTGCCGAGCATCAGGGGCGCGAACCCCAACATCAGTCCGAACGCGGGCAGCCACTGGAACAGCAGCAAGAACCCGCCGATGAGCACTACGAACTTCGCCAGCAGCGCGGCGAGCCAGAACGCGGTGGGCAAAGGATCGGTGGGCGGAGCCGGCTCGTGGCGCGACGTGAGCTCGTCTCGCGCGAGGCCCGCCAGCACCCGCGGGGTGATCGTGCCGAGCACCCACAGGTTCGCCAGCACCAGCGCCGACCCGACCGCCGTGCCGACCGCTTGGTCCCACCCGAGCCAGAGCGCCACCGCCGCGACCACCAACGGGGTCGCGAGAGCGCTATTGCGGAGGATCGGGGGGTCGGTGGTCATCGTCGCCGGGTGGGGGTGTCGGTTCATCGTCCGGATCGGGTCCCGCGGTGAGCACGGATTCCCTGAACAGGGCCGCCATCCCTGCGGCGAACCCTCCGAACAGACCCAGGAGCAACAGCCCGTGCCCGGTGGAGAGCCGGGAATCGAGCCACCCGCCGATCCCGGCCCCCACGATGGTCATGACGGCCATCTGGGTGACGAGCGCGGCCGCTCGGGCCCCCGATCGGTCGACCGGGCTCACCGGACCGACCACATCGGGCGCGACCGGTATCGGGCCGGCCCGACCCAGGCAACGACCCGCAACGGGGGGTTGCGGACCACGCTCAATCCACGGTGGAGGCGACGAGCGCGCTCGACAGCCCGTCGATCACCCGGGCGACCTGCTCGTCGGACATCCGGGCCGACAGGAACGCCGCCTCGTACTGGCTCGCCGGCAGGTACACGCCGCCGTTGAGCGCCGCGCGGAAGAACCGGGAGAAGCCGTCGAGATCGCACTCCTGCACCTCGGAGAACCGGGTGGGCGGCGTGGGTCGGAAGAACACGGTGAACATCGAGCCGACGCGGGCCAGGCAGCACCCGTGGTACGCGAGCGCGGTGGCGAGGCCGGTCTCGATCTCGGCCCCGATCGCCTCGAGCCTGGCGTACACAACGTCGTCGAGCTGGCGCAGGGTCGCGAGCCCGGCGGCGACCGCCACCGGGTTGCCCGACAACGTCCCGCCCTGGTACACCGGCCCCACCGGCGCGAGCCGGTCCATCAGGTCGCGTGCGCCGCCGAACGCCGCGAGCGGGTACCCGCCGCCGACCACCTTCCCGAGGGTGGTGAGGTCGGGGGTGACGCCGTACAGCTCCTGCGCCCCGCCCCGGGCCACGCGGAACCCGGTCATCACCTCGTCGAACACCAGCAGCGCGCCGTGGCGGGTGCACTGCTCGCGCACCGCCGCGAGGTACCCCGGCGCCGGCGCCACCAGGCCCATGTTGCCCGCCACCGGCTCGAGGATCACCGCGGCGATCTGGCCCGGGTGAGCCGCGAACAGCGCCTCGAGCGCCGCCGGGTCGTTGAACGGGGCGACGAGCGTGAGCGCCGCCACCGCCGCCGGCACCCCCGGGCTGCCGGGCTCGGTGGTGGCCTTGCCGTCGGAGAACGTGGCCACGCCCGACCCGGCCTTGACCAACATCCCGTCGTGGGCGCCGTGGTAGCACCCCTCGAGCTTGACCACCAGATCGCGCCCGGTCGCGGCGCGGGCGAGCCGCAGCGCGTGCATCGTGGCCTCGGTCCCGCTCGACACGAGCCGCACCTTCTCGATCGACGGCACCCGCCGGGCGATCTCCTCTGCCAGCTCGATCTCGCCTTCGGTGGGCGCGCCGAACGACGACCCGCGAGACGCCGCCGCCATCGCCGCCCCGAGCACCGCGGTGTCGGCGTGGCCGAGGATCAGCGGGCCCCACGACAACACCAGGTCGACGTACCGGTGGCCGTCCACGTCGACCAGCTCGCACCCTTCGCCGCGCGCGACGAACGGCGGATCCCCTCCGACGGCGCGGAACGCGCGCACCGGCGAGTTCACTCCCCCAGGGATCACGTTCTGGGCGCGGGCCAACAGCTTCGACGATCGGGACACGGGCACTCCGGGGCGGCGCGCGCCCGTAACTCGGCGCCGACCTGAGGCCCACGGAGATAGAGGGGCACCCGAGGAGGACGCGCTGCGGTTCGTGGGCGGGTGCGCGGGGTGGCTGGCGCTGGCGTGCGCGGGGTTCGGTCGGAGCGGCCCGGAGGGCTGTCCGAGCGGCACGACCCGGGTGGAGTCGCCCGCGGGGCGCGGAGACGACCGGTGGGTCGAAGACACGTCGCTCGCGGTGTGCACCGGCGCCGACGGCGCGCGCACCGGACCACAGCTCGAGCGGTACGCCACCGGCGCGATCGCGGCGGAGGGGCACTGGGTCGACGGCGCGCGCGACGGCGCGTGGACCCGGTGGACCCCCGAGGGCGCGTTCGACGGGCGCGCCACCTTCCGCGCCGGGGTCGAGCACGGACCGCGGTGGGAGGTGGACCGCAGCGGGGTCGTGACCGAGATCACGCTCGACCAGGGCCTTGCCACCGGGTGGCGCGCGCTCGACCCGGACACCCCGATGCCGGAGTGGGACGGCGACACCCGGGTCGAAGGGACGCGATACAGCCGCTGACCAGCAGGACAGGCTGTTCCGGTGTACCCTCCGCGCAACGCGAAACTCTGTGCGTGCGAGCACGGGTTTTTCCCCCAGGGCACCGCGCGGGGGAGCCGTGGTCGTCGATCCGGCGTACACTTCTGGCATGACGCGGTCCGAGCTGCCTCACCCCTCCGACGACGGCGGGAGCGACGACACCACCGTGATCCTCCGGGCGCGCCCCGCCGAGCCGGAGGACCAGGTCCTGGTGGTGCGGTCGGCGTTCGCGGTGGGGGCGCTGTCGTACTGGGTCGCCGAGCCCGGCACCTGGGCGACGATCGGGCGGTCGACCGACGCGAACCTGGTGCTCCCCGATCCGTCGGTGTCGCGGTTCCACGCTCGGATCGAGGCGGACGCCGCGGGCTCGCTGCACCTGACCGACCTCAACTCCACCAACGGCACGTTCATCAACCAGGTGCCGCTGAAGGGCAAGTCGGTGCTCGACCCGGGCGACCGGGTGTCGATCGGCGCGGTCGGGCTGCTGATCGACCGGATGAGCCGGGCCGAGGTCGGCGCGCTGCAGGCGACGGCGTCGAAGTTGAAGGAGGCGAGCAAGGACCCGCTCACCGGCCTGGTCACGCGCCGGTTCGTGAGCGACAACCTGCCCGGGTGGGTGGAGCGGCACCGGGCGCAGAGCGAGCCGGTGTGCTGCTTGTACGTGGACCTCGACGGGTTCAAGGCGGTGAACGACCGCTCGGGCCACGCGGCCGGCGACCTGGTGCTGCGCCAGGTGGCGGACCTGGTGCGGCGGGCGATCCGCGACGGCGACGTGGCGGTGCGGGTCGGCGGTGACGAGGTGGTGGTGTTCCTCGGGAAGTGCCGCCAGAACGAGGCGCTGGTGGTGGCGGGGAGGCTGTGTCAGGC
>JBEBJC010000700.1:0-4727 GCA_040080105.1 Myxococcota bacterium | reverse complement strand
GGGTGGAGCAGGACCCCTGCGCGGCGGCTCATGCCGTCGCCCGGTACGTCGCGGTCGGCCCCCGACCCGCCCGGGTGACCCGCCCGTCGTACGCGAGCCGCTCGAGCACGTGGAACACCTCGATCGGATCGGCCCCGAGCGCGCGCGCCAGCACGGCCGCGGTGCGCGGGTCGGCCGAAACCTCGCGTCGGAGGGCGGCCGACAGGTCGAGCACCGCGCGGGCGGCGGTCTTGCCGGCCTCGACCCCGGGCTGGTGGTACGGGTTGATCTCGATCAGCGCGCCGTACAGGCCGACCACCCGCTCGAACAACGCCACCAGGCCGCCGAGCTCGAACGCCGAGACCTCGGGCACCGTGACCACCGCGCTCGGGCGCCCTTGCTCGCGCAGCGCCCGCCGGGTGCCGAGCAAGAACCCTTGGAGGAAGTCCCCCGCGTTCGCGCCCGGGGCGACCTCCGCCCGGCTGCCGATCCCGTCCGAGCACACCTGCACGAACAGCGCGGAGAAGTCGTCGCGGCCGTCGCGCAGCTGCTGGACATAAGCGTGCTGGTCGGTCGAGCCCTTGTTGCCGTACACCGTGAGGCCCTGGTGGACGAGCTCGCCGCGGTTGTTGGTGGCCTTGCCGAGCGACTCCATCACCAGCTGCTGCAGGTACTTCGACAACAACACCAGCCGGTCGGCGTACGGCAGGACCACCAGGTTCCGGTCGCCGCGGCCGTTGCCGACGACGTGCAAGCAGCCGGCGAGGAGCGCCGCGGGGTTGTCGCGCCACTTCGGTCGGCGGGTCCAGGTGTCCATCTCGGCCGCCCCGCGCATCAGCGAGGGCACGTCCACCCCACACAGCGCCGCCGGGACCCAGCCCACGGCGGACGTGACCGACGTGCGCCCCCCGACCCAATCCCACATCGGGAACCGCCGGAGCCACCGCTGCTCCTCCGCCTGGCGGTCGAGCGCCGAGCCGGCCTGGGTGATCGCCACCGTGCGGGGGCCTGGCGCGCACCCGCGCCGCGACAGCGCCTCGGCCACGAGCCGCGCGCCGTTGGCGGTCTCCGCCGTGCCGCCGGACTTGCTCACCACCACCACGAGGCTGGTGTCGAGCCGCTCGCCGAGCCGACGCAGCACCCGCTCGACCCCGTCGGGATCGGTGTTGTCGACGAACCACGGGGTGAGGCCGCCCGACGGGGCGTCGAGCAGCGCGTCCAGCACGAGCTGCGGCCCGAGCGCGCTGCCGCCGATGCCCACGTGTACGAGGTCGGTGAACCTCCGGCCGTCCACGCCGAGCTCGCCCGTGCGCACCGACTCGGCGAACGCGAGCACCTCGGCCAGCGTGTGCCGGATCGCCTCCGCCTGCGCGGGCTCTGGCGCGAGCTCTGGCGCGCGCAGCCAGTAGTGGCCTACCTGCCGCCCCTCGTCTGGGTTCGCGATCGCGCCGCGCTCGAGCTCCGCCATCACGTGGAACGCGCGGCTCCACGGGAGCGCGTCGAGCGCGTCGGGGTCGACCCCCATCGCGGTCGCGTCCACCCCGAACGAGCGGTGGGGATGGGTCAGGAACAACGGCGACTCGAGCGACACGGCCACCCTCCGGCGAGGCGGCTCGCTAACCTGCCGCGGGGACCGGGGCTGGCCGGGGGCGCCCCGAGCCGGCTAAGGTGGGAGCTCTGTGAGGCCTGGTCATGTCGAAGCGGTTGGATCGGCTGCGGGAGCTCCAAGCGTTCGGGGGGCGGCGACGCACCTGCGGGCTCGAGGAAGAGGTGGTGGAGCGGTTCCTGGCGGACGATCCGTCCCTCGGGTTGGCGATCGACGAGGCGTACGCCGCGCACCACGGCCTGCGGGGCGAGTGGGGCGACCTGCTGCGCGAGGACGAGACCGACCTGATCGACGAGCTCCAAGACGATCTGCTGAACTTCTACGCCGCCGACACGGTGAACCCGTACGTGCCGCTCGCCGCGCGCGGGCCGTGGGTGGTGACCACCCACGGCGCCGTGATCCACGACAACGGCGGCTACGGCATGCTCGGGTTCGGCCACGCGCCGGCCGGCGTGCTCAAGGGGATGAGCGCGCCCCACGTGATGGCGAACGTGATGACCGCGTCGTTCTCGCACAAGCGGTTCACCGACCTGCTGCGGCGCGAGATCGGGCAGAAGCGCGGGCACTGCCCGTTCGACAAGTTCGTGTGCATGAACTCGGGCTCCGAGGTCATGACGATCGCGATGCGGGTCGCCGACATCCACTCGAAGCGAGTGACCGCCCCCGGCGGCCCGAAGGAGGGGTGGACGGTCAAGGCGCTGTCACTGTCCGGCAGCTTCCACGGCCGGACCGATCGCCCGGCGCAGGTCAGCCACTCGACCCTCGCGAAGTACCGGGAGCACCTCGCCTCGTTCGCCGGGCGCGACAACCTGATCGTGTGCCCGCCGAACGATGTGGCGGCGCTGGAGAAGATCTTCGCCGACGCCGAGAAGGAGCGGGTGTTCATCGAGGTGATGCTGCTCGAGCCGGTGATGGGCGAGGGGGACCCCGGGGAGGCCGTGACGCGCGCGTTCTACGACGCCGCCCGCCGGCTGACCCGCGCACACGGCGCGTACCTGGTGGTGGACTCGATCCAGGCCGGGTTCCGCGGGAGCGGGTTCTTGTCGATCGTCGACTACCCCGGGTTCGAGGACGCCGAGGTCCCGGACATGGAGAGCTGGTCGAAGGCGCTCAACGCCGGGCAGTTCCCGCTGTCGGTGCTCGGGATGGCCGAGCGGCCCGCGCACCAGTACGTCCGCGGCGTGTACGGCAACACGATGACCGCGAACCCCCGGGCGCTCGAGGTCGGGTCGCGCGTGCTGGAGGAGATGACCGACGAGACCCGGGCCAACATCACCTCTGCCGGCGCCAAGTTGGTCGAGCGGCTGTGTGAGCTGCAGCGCGAGTTCCCGGACGTGATCACCCGGGTCCAGGGCACGGGGCTGATCGTCGCCGCGCACATCGACCCGGACAAGCTCGCGGTGGTCGGCGCCGACGGGCTCGAGACCTGGTGTCGTCGGCACGGGCTCGGGGTCATCCACGGCGGGAAGAACGCGCTCCGGTTCACCCCCCACTTCAACATCGGCCCAGCCGAGATCGACCTGATCGTGCGGGTGGTGCGCCAAGGGCTCCGCGCCGTGTTGTCGGCGCAGATGACGCCGGAGCCCGTGCGCGAGGTCGAGGTCGCCCGGTGACGACGGGCGCCGCGTTGCTCGACTGCGTGGAGCACACCCCCGGGGGACCGGTCACGGGCGCGGTGATCTGGCTGCACGGCCTCGGCGCGAGCGGGAACGACTTCTCGCCGTTGGTGCCGCACCTGCAGCTGCCCACGGTGCGGTTCGTGTTCCCCCACGCGCCCGAGAGCGCGGTGACCATCAACGCCGGGTACGTGATGCCGTCGTGGTACGACATCCGCAGCCTGGACCACGAGCACCCGGATCGGGAGGACCCGGCGGGGGTCCAGCGGTCAGCGGAGGCGGTCCGCGCGCTGATCGCGCGGGAGGTCGAGCGCGGGGTACCCGAGCACCGGATCGTGCTCGCCGGGTTCAGCCAGGGCGCGGCGATGGCGCTGTACACCGGCGCGCGCCACCCACGTCGGCTCGCGGGGTGGATCGCGCTGTCCGGGTACCTGGTGCTCGAGCGGGCGCTCGACGTGGAGCTCACCGAGGCGGCGCGGGGCACCCCGGTGTTCGTCGGCCACGGCACCCGGGACGAGGTCGTGCCGATCGCCGGGGGGAGGGAGGCGCACCGTCGGCTGGCCGCGGCGGGTGTCGCGGCGGAGTGGCACGACTGGCCGATCGGGCACGAGGTCTCGGGCGAGGAGGTCCGGGCCGTCGCCCGGTTCCTCCACCACGTCCTGCCCTGAACGCTCCTGCTGCCGCAGGAGCTAGAAGGCGAACACGGTGCCCGCCGACACCTGGGGCAGGAAGCCGCTCTTGCCGACACCTTGCTCGATCAGGCCCCAGTTCGCCCCGCTCCACGCGCCCGCGGCGACGTTCAGGTTGAACCCGAAGTTCCGCACCACCATCAGGTCGACGCCGGCCCGCAGGCGCGCCCCGGCGGCCCAGTCGGCGCCGAGGGCGTCCTTGTAGTACTGCACGAAGATCGTGTCGGCGCCCACGTACGGCTGGGCCGGCCCGACCGGGATCTTGTAGATCGCGCCCACGTTCAGCGGGAAGATGAAGTTCCACTGGCTGTAGATGCCGGTGTCGAGCTGCAGCTCGGGCGGCAACACCCGCTCGACGCCGTACACTTCCGCTCCGGCCACCAGGTGCAGCCCCTTCGCCACCGCGACGCCCAGCTCGCCGCCGCCGGTGATGAAGTTGAACTTGTAGTACTTGGTGACGCCGCCCCGGCCGGTGATCTGCACGATGTGCCCGAGGTCGCCGCTCGACGGCTTCGTGCGGGTCGGCTTGGGCGAGCCCTTGTCGAGGTCGCGGATCCCGCTCACGTTCTCGGACCGGACGGGCCGCTCCGGCTCGTCCTCGAGGTCGCGCGCGGGCTTGGGCGGGGCCGCCGATCGGACGACCGGCTCGGGCACCGGCGCCGAGTCGGAGGGCGGCGGGCCGAACTTGATCATCGAGTCGATCTCTTCGGCCGTGATGTCGTTCACCGAGCCATTGAACGAGATCATCTTCGCCAGGTCGTCGTCGTTGCCGGTCGGGGCGGGGCTCGCGACCCGGCTCGTGGCGGCGGCGGCCGCGGCGGCGCGACGATCGGTGGC
>JBEBJC010000699.1:0-4734 GCA_040080105.1 Myxococcota bacterium | reverse complement strand
CTCCTAAGCGGTCTTCGCCACGCCCGGCGCCTCGCGCTGGTGCGCCCGGATCATCGCCAGGAACAGCTGAGGGTCACCCTCACTCACCCGCCGCGGGACGATCACGATCCGCCCGCCGCGGAACCGCAGCCACCACTCCCCGCCGAGCTTGTCCATCCGCTCGAGATCGTCGAGCGGGAACACCCGCCGGTCTCCCCCGCGCACGAGGTCGATGACCCCGGTCGTGAGCGACAGGCGGATCGGCACCCGGCGACGCACCGAGCGGCTGCGGGTGACCGCGAGCCACGCCCCCGCGAGCGGCCACGAGGCCCAGCCGAGGCCGATGCCCACCAGCGAGCCGCTGACCAGGCCCAGCGCCGAGCTGTCGACCATCGGGCCGACGAGAACCCCGACCGCGCCGAACGCGATCAAGAACGGGCCGACGAGCAGCCGCCCCCACCGCGTCTCCGGCACCAACAGCTCGCGCACGAGCACCCGAAGCCAGAGCAGGGTCCGGCTCGGGGTGTACACGAGGGTCGGGCTCCACGGCCCACCGGCGTCCCGCACGCTCACGGGGCGGACTGTACCACGCTCACTCTCCCGGCGTGGCGAGGATGGTGTTCTTGTACGTGCGGCCGGCCTGACCGGGCACGATCGGGGCCGGGTTCACGTTGGCCCCCCCTTGCTGGACCGGCGAGTCGCCCCAGCTCCCCGGGGAGGCCCCGTCTCCCGGAGGATCGGACCGCTGCATCGACCGCACCACGTCGCCCGCGGGGCCGCCGGCGAACGCGGGCCCGCCGTCCCCGGCGCGGTCCATCTCCACCGCGTCCGGGTCGAGCAGCCGCAGATCGAGCGAGTCGTCCTTCAGGTACAGCCGGGCCTGCCGGTTGTCGTTGAACGAGTTCACCACCAGGTCGCCGGTGAGGAACGCGGTGTTCTCGTCCTGCGGGGCGCCGTCGACGTACGCCTCCACCAGGTGGTCGACGATCGCGAACCGACCGCCCGCGCGAATCGTGGACCCGGGCGGCAAGCCGACCACGAAGTCGTCTGCGTTCGCGATCTGCCACATGTCGAGCTTCAGGTCGCGATCGGTGAGGTTGCGCAGCTCGATGAACTCGTCGAACCCGTCGATGTCCTGCTCGTGCACACCGTACCAGTGAACCTCGTCGATCACCACGTCGCCGGGCTTCAGGTCGTCCTCGCCGATCCGCTCCGACCCGAGCAGGCGGCCGGTGCTCCACAGCGACTCGAGGTACTCGTCGTACAGCTCGGCCACCCGCGCGCCGTGCATCACGATCAGGAACTCGTCGTTGCTCTGGGTCGCCGAGGCCGACCAGTTGAACGACCCGCTGATCACCACCGGGTGGTCGGTGTTCGCGTCGATCACCATGGTCTTGCTGTGCAGCCGCCCGCCGCCCGCCTGGTAGTCCCCCGGCTGCAACGAGGCGTCGTCGCCGTCGAGCCGCAGCGGGACCCCGGCGCCGAGCAGGCGGAACACCTCGTGGTACTGCCCGTTGCTGTGCAGCTGCGACTGGTCGATGATCCCCGACACGCCGGTGCTCGGGTCGCCCGGATCGGCGATCCCGGCCTCGAGCAGCTGCTCGTGCTTCCGGATCAGCGAGGAGCCGAGCTGGTCCTTGGTGAACGCGAAGATCGAGAACCGCACCGACTCGGTGGCGCCGTCGACCAGCTCGAGGATCCGCCCCATCGCGTCTTCGTTGGGGGAGAACCACACCTCGACCGTGGTGTCGCCGATCTCGTACACCCGACCGTTGTCGATCGCGACCTTGTTCGCCCCGAACACGCCCTGGAACATCTGCTCGTGCTCGGCGGCGAAGTCGGCCGCCACCGGCGGGGAGTCGATGAACACGAAGTTGTTCGAGTTGTTGAACAGGTCCGAGTCGGTCCAGTTCGCGGTGCTCGCGAACACGAACCGGTCGTCCACCACCATGAACTTGTCGTGCATGATGTGCTGCTGGTTGCCGACGGTCATCGGGATGTGGCGGTCGGTGAACCGGGTGTAGCCGTAGTTGTACAGGTGGCCCGCGTCGCCCACCATGGTCACTTCGACCCCGCGGTCGAACGCGGCCACGAACGCCTCCACCAGGTCGCGGTTCGAGAAGCCCATCACCGCGAAGGTGATCTTCGACTTCGCGTGCTCCACCAGGTCGACCATCAGCTTCTGCGCGTCGGCGTGCCACACCTGGTCGAGCCGGGCGCCCGGGTTGTTGAAGAACGCCTCGACCGGGTACCCGCGGGTGATGTCGGCGTCTGGCGCCGCGCACCCCGCGAGGCCCACCGTGAGCCCGAGGACCGGGAGAACGAACCGGTGGCGCGTCACAGGGCCTCCGAGCGATCGAAGTGGGCACGGAACAGCTCGACCAGCTCCAGCAGGGGCTCGCTCGGCTCGTTCACGTCGGTGAGGGTGATCATCGTGCCGTCGATCAGCTGGTCGGTGATCACCGGCTGCCCCCGGTACAGCCGGGCGGCCGAGTACAGGTCGTGCGTGAGCACCATCCCCTGCGACATCGGCCGGAACCCCTCGAGGTCGTCCTCGTAGTCGATCAGGACCAGGGTGGGCACGTCTTGTACGTCGAGGATCTGGCGCACCGGCACGTCGGGCGACTCGTTCTGCAGGAACCGCGACAGCTCGTCCTCGGCGTCGCCGAAGTGCGGGCCGACCACCACCTGCACGTCGAAGCCCCACTTCGCCTTGTCTTGCAACGCGGCGGCGAGGCCCTCACTCGAGAAGTCGTCGGTGAGGATCCACACCGACGACCGGGCGGAGTACACCCCGTCGATCACTCGCTTGAGCAGGCGCTCCTGCGGGCCGAACCACACCTGGAGCTCCACGTCGCTCGTGGTGCCGTACCGCCAGCGGGTCTCGAGGATCGACTTGTTCGGGGCGTTGTACGCGTCGACCGCGGTGGCGTCGGTGCCGCCGAACAGCTGGTTGTGCTCGCGCAGCAGGTCGTCGACCACGTCTTCGCCGCGGACCTCGTACACCACCCGCGCGCCGTCGTCGCCCGTGCCGATCCGATCGGCGAACACGATGTTCGTGGCGTCTTGCACGACCCACGCGTCGGACAGGATGGTCATGTCGCTCGACCACGCCACGTCGGCGCTCTGGCCGAACTCGAAGTACGTGAGGCCGGCGTCGCGCAGCGCCACCGGCACGCCGGCGTCGAGCAGGCGGGTCACGGCCGGGCTGGCCCCGAGGTCGTAGTCGGTGATCACCTCGACCTCGACGTTCCGATCGTACGCGTCGACGATCGCGTCGGCCAGGTCGGTGTTCTCCCCTCCGGGCAGCGCGACGTGCAGGGTGTCCTGGGCCGCGTCACACGCGGCGCGGAACCGGTCGGCGGCGGCGTCCTCACCGTCCTCGATCGCCAGCTCGAAGTGGACGAACATCCGCTCCGGGTCGGGGGGCGCACACCCGACCAGCGCCACCAGCGCCACCAGCGGCCGGCTCATTCCAGGCTCCCGGCGGCGAACGCGCCGGAGTAGTCCGGAGAGTTCGGTCGGCCCGGGCTCGCGAGCGTGCGCTCGCGGCACGACGCCGCCACCCGGTCGTTGTTCGGCACGTCGACCTTCCCCTCGGTGTAGTAGTGCCACACGTGCGGGTAGGTGCCCTCCCCGCCGAACATCAGCTCGATCCGCTCCATCGACCGGCTCAGGTTGCCGTCGTACCCGCCGGCGAACGGCGCGGCGATCTCGGACCCCACCGGCTCGATCAGCCGCTCGTCGGCGTCGAGCAGGGTGAGCTCGAACGGGTCGCCGAACGTGAACGACAGGCCGGGCACGAGCAGGTCAGGGTTCGGGAAGCACCCCGTGTCGGTGGCCGCGAGGAACACGTGGGAGTCGACCGGGATCACCAGCTCGTTGTCGGGCAACACCCAGGTGCGGGTGTGGGGCCCCTGGAGCTGCAGGCGCCAGCGCGAGAGGTTGATCGGCTGGTTCCCTTCGTTGCGGAGCTCGACGAACACGTCGTCATCGTCCCACACGCCGTCGTTGGTGACCGAGCCCGACCAGAACACCTCGGTGATCTTCACCGTGCCGCGCTCGCCCGAGCTCGGCTGGCCGGGGACCGAGTCGTCGCGGTACCCGACCTGCTCGAACTGCGGCGGTGGCGCGCGGCCGCACCCCACCAACAGAGCCAGCGCCACGGGTCGACAGAGCCTCGGCATCTCAGAACCCCACGCGGGTACCAGCGTACAACGCCCAGGCCGGCACCGGGGCGCGGCTGCCGAGCGCGTCGCCGGCGATCCGGTCGACCTCGAGCGTGTAGAACGAGCCCGGAGCGACCAGCGCGCCGTTCACGAACGTGTCGACGTGCTCGCCGAACTTCCACCCGAGCTCGAGGTCGAGCTCGTTCGCGAGGGAGGTGCCGAGGCGCCGCTCGGCCGCGAACTCGGCGCGCGAGTAGCCGTACGGCGGGGTGATGTTGTCGAGGTTGCCGAAGTCGAGGAAGCTGACCCCGCCGTCGGAGCACATCCACCAGCCGAGCCACGCGGAGAACCCGGCCGGGAGCGTGACGCCTCCGTCGACGTGGGTGACCCGGGTGCCGGCCACCCGCTCGATGTCGTGCGGCGAGTCGGACACGCCGTACCGGCCGAGGTACGCCGAGGGGTGCCACCCCATGAACCGGTTCAGCAGCGTGCCGCCGACCTGCTGACCCTTCATCCCCACGAAGCCGTGGGAGTACTGCAGCCCGTTCTGGGAGTACGCCGCGCCGTACGCGTCGAAGAACGAGGC
>JBEBJC010000029.1:0-20500 GCA_040080105.1 Myxococcota bacterium | reverse complement strand
CGTCAGCATCCAAGGCAGGAGCCCGGTGCGGTAGTTCCGCTCGCCGGGATCTGTGCGGGGGGCGCCCGGCAACGGGCGTCCCTACCGCGACGGGAATTCCGCAGGACGGAGTCCGAGGACCGACAAATCCGCAGGACGGAGTCCGAGGACCGACAAATCCGCAGGACGGAGTCCGAGGACCGACAAGTCCCCAGGACGGAGTCCGAGGACCGACAAATCCGCAGGACGGAGTCCGAGGACCGACAAATCCACAGGACGGAGTCCGAGGACCGACAAGTCCCCAGGACGGAGTCCGTGGACCGACAAGTCCCCAGGACGGAGTCCGAGGACCCACCCGTCGTCAGTCGGCGCCGGACGCGCTCGGGTCCCACGGGAACGGGCGGGCCTGCTTGATGTACAGCGTCGGGACCCCCGGGGTGTCCTTGTCGTCGAACTTGAACTCGACATCCATCCCGTACCAGCTCGAGCCGGCGCCGTACACCGGGTAGAACGTGGTGTGGATCGCGTCGAGCGCCACCCCGAGGTCGTGGATCTGCGCTGGGGTGAGCACGGTCTCCCCAGGCGGCATCAGGTTGCTGTGCCCGATGTAGGTCACCGGCTCGCCTGGGGTGTAGAAGAAGTGCAGGAACACGTCGGGCACGACGCCGAGCGCGGGTTGGACGACCTCGAAGTCCTGGATCTGGACGTTGACGTAGAACGCGGGCTCGAGCCCGGAGGTGTCGAACAGGTTGTTCGTGACCGCCACGCCGTTCGCTTCTTCGTCGGGGAAGTTCGGCGTGGTCAGCAGCGCCATCCCGACCGCGGTCTGGTCGATGCTGTAGTAGTCACGCTCCTCGTATGCGCGCGGATTCCAAAGGTTGGACCAGGCTTCCTTGATGGCCCACTCCACGGTGCCTTCACCCGCGCCCGTGAGGGACGGGTCGCCGGTCTGCGAGTTGTACAGTCCGGCCCCGGTGAAGGTGCCGAGATCTTCGGCGTTGGTGCTCGACCGGAACCGGATCTCGGACCCGGGGAACCGCTCGGCCCCCAGCGCGAGCACCTCGGCGACCAGCGCCGCATCGAGCGGCGCCGCGACGATCTCGACCTTCAGCGCCTCGAGCTTCTCCGCCCGGACCGCCGGGTCCGACCAGCCCGGCGCGACCATCATCGCCTCGAGCTCGGCCTGCAGTCCGTGCCGCTCCATGTGGCTCCGGTAGTGGGCGAACGGGATCACGAACGCGTCCTGGATCGGAACCGCCTCCCCGATGTCGTACAGCGCCGAGTAGTTCGTTCCCTTCGAGCCGAACCGGGTGAGCCCCACCTCGATCTCGGTGGGCAGGTCGGCGCCGTCCACCACGATGTCCTCGACGCTGCGCAAGTCGGTGACGGTCAGGTCCATCACCGGGACCGTCAGCGGGGCCGGCTTGTGCGACTCCCACCACGCGTCGGCCTCGGCCTCGGTGATCTCGCGGACCGTGTACTCGAACGGCCCCACGTCGAGCTCGACCCACTTTCCTTCCAGGGCGCGCAACGCCTCGTCCTGGTCGGCGTTGCGCAGGCCCATGTTCGGCGTGCCCCGGTTCACCGAGAGCACGTTGATGTGGGCGAGCGGGGTCTGGAAGTCGGACGTCACGATGCCGGCGACGATCGAGATGTCGTTCGGGATCCCGTCGAGCACCACCAGCTCGCGGAACGGGACGTAGGTGCCGTCGACCTCCTCGGCCGAGTAGAACCGCAGCAATCCGGTGGTGATCCCGAGGTTGTACGGCTGGTAGTCGACCCCGGCGAACAGCTCGTCGGTGGTGATCACCGCCACGTCGCCCGGCAAGTCGGCCAGGCGGTCCTCGATGGCGCTCGAGGTGGGGTGGAAGAACAGCTGCTCGCCGAAGTACGAGTGGTCGCGGATCGCGCGGTACGCGTCGGTGATCATGTCCACCTCGGCGGTGTCGTACGGAGCGATCTCGTACACGAAGACGTCGGGCCCTTCGTAGTACGTGACCGCGCCGAGCACGAACCGCCGATCCGGCGAGTAGTACTCGGTGAGGTTGAACGTGCCGAGGTCCGGCACGTACGGGAGCTGTCCGCCGGACAGGAACGCCCGCGCGAAGTCCCAATGGATCGGGTAGGTCGCGCTGTCGGTGAAGTACAGCGTGTCGCCCGCGACGCGGTCGATCAGGGTCTTCGAGGAGGTCGCGCCCGAGATGCTCGAGTCGAGCGGAGCCGCGGCGAGCGCGGCGAAGTCGTCCCAGCACCCGAGGGTGTCGGAGAACGGCGCGTCCGGGTCGTCCACCACACACGACCAGGACCTTCCGGAAGTGGGCTCGGCCGGGAGCTCGGGGCCGCCGTCGCAGCCGGTCCAGGTCACCAGCAACAGCATGGTCCCTCCTTGGGCAGCCAGGGTATCGCGTGGAATGGGGGCTCGCCTCGAATGTGCCCGTAGGTCGGACGTCCATCGCTGCCGTCCTGGATTGTGGGACGTACGGAGGGGTTCCATGCGAACGCTCGCGCTTCTCGTCGCGGTCATGAGCCTGGCGGGCTGTCACTCGAGATTCAAGAAGTACGTGAACCAGATCGACGCGGTCAAGCCGCGGGTCGTGGTCACGACCGGCCCCTCGGTGACGCTGGGCGGCGCGACGGGCGACGACCTGGTCAGCGGTGTCGTCAACGTGGTCCAGGGGATTCGGTCGATCGAGGCGGCGAACCGGTTGGCTGAGGCCGTGGACATCCAAGGCGTGAACAAGGGACTCGGCCGGGGCTTCCGCAAGGCGCTCGGCGACGGTCCGCCGTTCACTGCGAGCAACGACGACAGCGCGGCCACGATGAGCATCGAGGTCGAAGACTACGGCCTCGAGTCGGGCGCCATCGGGATGCAGGGCGTGTTCAACTACAACCTGCACATCGAGATCTTCCTGCCCGAGGGGAAGAAGGTCTACAACTCGCGCCTTCGGTGCGCGGTGGGGTTCGGCGACGCCAGCGCGCTCTCCCAAGTGCTGGGCACGGTGGACAACGTCAAGCAGCTCAACCAAATGACCGACGCCCAGATCCAGGAGACGTTCGAAAACGCGGCGTCGATGTGCGCCGAGGAGCTGGTGATGATGATCCGGCGGCACGGGAGCTCGAACCGGGTGGCACCGGAGGTCGCGGGCGTCTCGTTCCCGGTGAACGACGCCCCCGCGGTCGCGGCGGCGATCGACGCAGTCATGGTCGACGGGTAGGCGGGTTCTCCAGCGGCAGGTCGAGCTGCGCGGGCGCGGGATCGGTGACCAGACCCGCGAGCGTGATCCCGATCATCCGAACCGGGCGGTGATCGTTCGCCCGCACCGGTCGCTCGGCGAGCAGAGTGCGCGCCACGTGGGTCAGCTTCGCAGGCTCCGACGTGGGGACGTCGAGGGTGCGTGACCGGGTGGACACCTCGAAGTCGGACCAGCGCAGGCGGACCGAGATGTTGCGCACCCGCTCGCGCGCGGCGGCCAGGTCGGCCGACAGCTCCCGCACCTGACGGTCGACCTCCCGCTCCACGACGGCTCGATCCCACACGTCGATCGGGAACGTGCGCTCGGTGGCCCTCGACCGCCGTCCGCGATCCGGGTTCACCGCCCGGGGATCTTCGCCTCGGGCGAGGCGCCACAAATGGGAGCCAGAGCGACCGAGGATCGTGACCGCCTGGGCGCCCGACAGCTTCGCCAAGTCGCCGATCCGGGTGATGCCGTGGGCCGCCAGCCGCCGCGACACGGTCTTGCCGACGCCGGGCAGCCGCTCGACCGGCAGCGGGTGGAGGAACTGCGCCGCCGCCTCCGGCTGCACGATGGTCAGCCCGTTCGGCTTCTGCCAGGTGGACGCCATCTCCGCCACGAACTTGGAGGGGGCCACGCCGATCGAACAGGTGAGCCCGAGCTCCCCACGCACGCGGTCACGGATTCTGCGAGCGGCCGAAGCGGCGGACGACAAACCAGCTTCGTTCCTGGGCTGAAGGCCCTCGCGCTCCGTGAGATCCACCCAACACCGATCGAGGGCGAGCGACTCGATCCGGGGACTGAAGTCACCGAGGATCGCGTGCAGCTGTTGGCTCACCGAGCGGTACCGATCGAAGTCGAGCGGGAGCACCACCAGGTCGGCGCAGCGCTGCAGGGCGGCCTTCGCCGTCATCCCGACACGGACGCCGTGCTTTCGCGCCTCGTGGCTCGCGCCGGCCACTACGGCTCGTCCGCGCTCGTCTCCCGCGGGGCCTTGCACCACCGCGACCGGCCGACCGCGCAGCTCGTGGCAGTCCCGCTGTTCCACGGAGGCGAAGAACGCGTCCATGTCGACATGGAGGATCTTTCGATGCACAGGTCAGTATACACCGGGTTCTGCGCCCGAGGGTGACGGAACCGTCGCGACTTCGCACCGACCCCAGTCGGTGAACGCGAACGTCCACTCCCCGGTCCACCGACGCAACGGACACCGCCCGTCGAGCGTCCACCGTTCGGTCGTGGGCAGTCCGTGGGGACCGATCACGGCCTCCCCGACCGATCGGACGGTGCACCCTCCGCGCCACCGGTCGGTCACGTCCATCCCTGCTCGCACGGGCACGCCGCTGGGATCGAAGGTCACCGTGCGCGCGCCGGACACCTCCTTCCAGCCCCGCCACACGAACGTCACCACGACCGACCTCGATCCGTCCGGCCGCTCGTCGCTCGAGACGGTGTCGATCTGGCCGAACGACCGCGTCGGCAGGGTCGCGACCGGGGCGGGCCACGAAACCCAACGGTCCGGCGTGGTCGGGTAGGCGAGCGGCGCCGCCACGAGCCTGCCGAACAGCATCGGCGCCGTGCGGACCTCCAACGAGGCCGGGTCTGCAGTCTCCAGCACGAACGCCTCGGCGTGCCACACTCCGCCGTCGGCGCGCCACCGGACCCGGGCGCGGCCCGCCGTGCGCCACGCCCCCGAGCCATGCGACCAGGTGGTCAGCGCCTCTGCTCGAAAGCAGCCCGACGGGCCGGCGAACACGGCCGCGACTCCGTCGTCGGGCCCGGTGGACCGCGCGGGCGGCGGCGGGTGCGCCGAGGCGAAGGAGATCGCGATCCAGGAGACCATCCGCGTGGCATACCATCTTCGGTGATGTGGCTCGCTGGGGTCATCGCGCCTGAGGCGCACGCAGGGGTACGGGTCGACGATCGGGTCGGATGCCTCGATCCCGAGACCGTGGACCTCGAGGTACGCGCGGTGATCCCGGACGAGGTCGTCGATCGGCTGGACTTCGACGTGTCGTTGGGCGGCGACGGGCCCCTCACGTTCACCCTGGTGGTGAGCAACCGCGGCGACGCGTTGTGGAGCCGCGAGATCCCGGTCCAGCCGGTGGACTGCCCCTACTTGCCCGAGCTCGCCGCCCAGTCGTTCGAGGCCGGGCTCGCCACCCTGCCGCGATGGGGGCTGCCCGCGCCGGCGCGTCCTTCGGACGAGCTCGGATACCAGGCGTTCGTCACGCTCCCGAGCGCGTTGTTCGCGGGGCTCGGCCTGAACTACCACCGAGGGGTGACGCCGTCGTTCCGGTGGGACGCGTCGCTCGACCTGCAGATCAGCGCGGTCGAGTCGGTGGAGCGGGGAGGGGTCCAGTTCGTCGGGTTGTTGCTCGGCACGGGACCGATGGCGCACCTCCCGGTGTCGGACCAGAGCGCGGTGCGCGGGTCGCTCCGGGTGGCGTTCGGCCCGACGATCTCGGTCGGCCGAGGCTTCGCGGTGGACGAGATCGAACTGTGGCCGCGGGGGCGGATCATCGGGGAGGTCGGGTGGGCGGAAGGACGGAACTTCCGGATCGCCACCCGGATCGAAGCCCCGCTGGTCCGCGTCGCGTTCACGGTCGACCAGAGCCGCAGCTTCGTCGAGCCGCCGGTCCGGCTGGGCCTCGCGTTCGAGGTCGCAGGTTCGTTGCGAAAGGGTGACGTCCAACGATGAATCGGGGAATGATCGTGCGTGAGGAATACTGCACTGGCCATGGACCACGACGAGAACGTCGTCGCCTTTCCCGGCGTGGGTGACCGCGCGCTGGACATCGGTCGCCTGTTCGACGCACACGGGCCCTATCTGTGCCGCGTTCTACACAGGCTGACCGGGAGCCGCGAGGCCGCGGAGGACGTGGTGCAGGAGGTGTTCCTGCTCGCGTACCACCGCCGCCACGAGCTCGAAGACCGCGCCGGGATCCGGACGTGGTTGTACCGCGCCGCCGTGAACCACGTCCGCCACCGGCGGCGGTCGTTCTCGCGGTACCAGGGGTTGCTGGATCGTTACCAGCAGCACCCTGGGCTGAAGGATAAGGACGAAGGCCCCGACGAGGTCGCCAGCCGCACCGAGCGGGGGCGCCTGGTGCAGGAATGTGTGTTGCAACTGTCCGACAAGCTCCGTGAGGTCTTCGTGCTGTACGAGCTCGAGGAACTCGAAGGTAACGAGATCGCCGAGATCCTCGACCTGCCGGTCAACACGGTGTGGAGCCGCTTGCGCCTCGCGCGGGCGGCGTTCCGCGCCGAGTGGTCGAGCCGGGTCGAGGTGGAGGGTGCCCGATGACGCGCGGACCGCGCCGGCTCAAGGATGACCCGGACTTCAAGTGGGAGACCGGGTGCGACGTGGCGAACGAGGACCTGCTGGTCGGGCAGTACGATCTGCCCGGGTTGCGGTCCCGGATCGTGGCGGCAGCCGCGGTGGCCACGCCCCTCGCTGACCCTCCGGTCACCGTCGGCGACGGGGTGCCAGGGGTGAAGGAGGTGGCTCGGAGTGGCTGGGTTCGGCCGGTGGCCGGCCTCGCGATCGGCGCCCTGGTGTTCCTGGGCGCATACTGGCTCGGC
Source organism: Myxococcota bacterium (assembly GCA_040080105.1). Taxonomy (GTDB): domain Bacteria; phylum Myxococcota_A; class UBA796; order UBA796; genus JACKER01. The sequence continues at coordinate 13,703 of JBEBJC010000029.1, read as the reverse complement.
GCGCAGAGTGGGTTCGGAACCGAGGTGGGCCCGGTCGAGCCGGCGCCACCGATCGCGGCGCCTGCTCCGGTGGGCACGAGTGACGAGGGGGCACCGACTTCGGCAGTACCGGACCTGGCGCCGGCGGCCGTCGGGACCAGCGAGGGGTCGGGCGCAGCTCCGGCCGCTCGGGTCGCCGTACAGGATCGGGTCACGGTCGAATCGGCCCCGGCCGTCGTCCGGACCGCGCTCGAACCAGTCGCGCTCGCGACCGCGCCGGTCGCCGCGCCGCCCCAGGCTCCGGCCGGCACGGCGGACGAGGCGGCCCCGCGCTCGGGGGTGTCCGATCTCCCCGCCCAGCAAGCCGCGTTCGACGCCGCGCAAGGCGCGTTGTCCGACGGGCGGTACCGGGATGCACAGTCCGGGTTCGAGGCGGTGCTGGAGCGGTGGCCGACCGGCGCGTTGGCCATCGAGTCCGAGGTCGGCTTGTTGCATGCGCTGTGGGGATCCGGCGACTACACCGCGACGTTGGCGCAGGCTGAAAAAATCCAGAAGTTGCCTGCGCTTTCGTCACGCGGAGCAGAAATCACACGCCTTCGGGCAGAGTCCTTGGTACTGTTGAACCGATGTGAGGAGGCGTTGCTCGTCGCAGAGCAACTCTCCGATCGACGGGGTGCCGACATCCGAAAGGCGTGTCGGACGCAGCCGAAGGAGTCGACGCCGTGAGGTTTGCGCTACCTCTGCTGACCGCGGGCTGTTTGACGATGGAAGTTCCCATCGGCTCGAACTTGGCCGATCCTGTCGTGCCTCCGACGCCGGGCATCGAGGACAAGGACGACGACGGCTTCGCCGAGTCTGCCGGGGACTGCGACGACCTGGTCGCCCAGGTGGGCCCCGGCTTCTACGAAGGCTGCGACGGCCTCGACAACGACTGCGACGGCTCGATCGACACGATCGGCGCGACCAACGTGTGTCACGTCCAGGTCCGGGTGGACCAGGAGATGAAGACGGACGTGCTGGTGGTGATCGAGAACTCGTTCGCGATGCAACCGATGTTCCCGGTGGCCGTCGAGGGGCTCGACGCGATGGCGCGCCACCTGGTGGGCTCGGGCTCCCAGACACGGCTCGGGCTCATCACCACCGACGTGGTCAACCCGCGCCACTCTGGTCGCCTCCAGGCGCCCAGCCAAGCTCAGGGGCTGTGGCTGAACGGCGACGACCCGTCGCTGACCGCCGAGGGCGTGCACGACTGGCTCGACTTCGTCGTGTCCGACACCGACGTGCAGATGTGGGGCGACTCCGGGGCGCGCCTCGCGATCGAGAAGGCCATCGCGCTCAACGACGCCGACAACCGGGGCTTCTTCCGCTCCGGTGTGTCGTTGAACGTGGTGATCCTGTCTACCCGTGAGGACACGCTCGATCCTCACAACCTCGAGTTCCTGAACGACCTCGCGTACTTCGAGGGCGCGCTGTCCGAGGTGAAGATCCACGCCGTCACCCAGACGTCCGCGATCGGGTGTGACGGTCGTCCGACCCTGCCCGCAGCGTCCACCGTCGGGCTGGTCCAGCAGACGGGCGGATTCTACGAGTCGGTGTGCATGCCGGACTGGATGGGCTTCCTGTCGAGTGTCGGCCAGTCGATCGCGAACGAGGCACTCAAGAACACGTTCGCGCTCACTGCCCCCGCACAGCTCGGCACGGTCAGCGTGTCGATCATCGACACCAGCGGGCTCGAGACGGTGTGGGACGGTGGCTTCGCGCTGACCGACCCGTACACCCTCGTGTTCCTCGGCGTCGCACCCCCGGCCGGCTCGACCATCGTGGTCGACTACCTGGAAGACTACCGGTTCTGACGGCGGCGCACGCCCAAGGCCTCGAGTGCCTCGGGCCAGCCGGCGACGGCGGGCTCCGCCGCTGCAGCGTCGGGCGGGACCCGCGCCCACACCTCGTGTCGCCACCGACGCTCCGGGTCGCGGAGCTGATCCAGCGCTCGCCGCACCCGCTCGGTGTCCCGCGGCCGGGCGCCGATCGGGGTCTGGTACTGCCCAGCCGCCTCGATTCCCACCCCGAGCATCGCCATCAGCCGCTGCGCCGCCCGCTCGATCTCGGCGGCAGTGGCGCCCGGGCGGAGCTCGAGCACGTAGTACGGGTTGTCGGCGATCGGGTCCTCTGCGCTCACCGGATCCCCGAGCCGTAGCCGAGCAAGCGTTGGCGTGGATCGGACGGCAGCAGCTTCCACAGGTCCTGCACCACCCGGCGCAGCCGCGCCCGATCGCGCGCGGCGAGCGCCTCGTTCCCCTCGGCGACCAGCTGCTGCGCCCGCGGCAGATCGGTCGCGCGGCTCACGTCGGCGGAGGCGGTGCGGAAGTCGCGCTCCCACGCCTCGGGGTGGCGGTAGTACGCGGCGTTGGCCAGCTGGACCGCCACCTGGAGGTGCCGCTCGAGCTCGGGCGCGTTGCGGGTCGCGCGCGCCCGCTCTACCGCTCGCCCGGTCTCGGTGAGCATCCACTGCTCCTGCTCGGTGCCGTACTCGGACACCAGCTCCGACGTGTACGCGAGCTGTCGGATCGCGCGGCGGTCGAGCTCCGGCCACGCGGCGGCGTCTTCGGCGTCGGTGAGGATCGCGTCGGCCTCGATCAACAGGCGCCTGGCCTTGTGCGCGGCGTCGGAGTCGTCGGGCCCCACCGCTTGCAGACCGGAGTCGGCGTCCGAGATCGCCCACTCGGCGTCGACCAGCCGATCGGTCACCAGCGGGTCCGACAACTTCCTCCGGACCTCGGCCAGCCGTACCCGCAGGGTGTTCACCTGGCCCCGGAGCGCGTCGGGGTCGGCGTCGGGGATCGACAGGTGCGCGACCTCCTGGAACACCTGGTCGGTCTTGAGGATCAGCGCCGAGGCCGACAGCTTCCCGCTCCGGTCGACCTCGACCGTGACGTCGATCGAGGAGCCCGCCGGGAGCGCCTCGCGCAGGCCGGTCGCGGGGATCACCAACATCCCGACCATCCGGCACAGGTGCGCCCTCGTCATCTCTCCCTGCACGATCGGGATCGACACGGCGATGGGGTCACCCGGCGCGACCGAGTCGACCGTGTGGTGCACGAACGTGCGCTTCGCCGGCAGGGGGGTGCCGCGGGCCAGGTACACCTGGACCGAGTCGTCGGCGAGGCCCACCCCGACCGACCGCGCCAGCGGCGGCTCGGACACGGTCAACCCGTGTACGATCACGATGGACTCGGGCTCCACCGCCACCGCGAGGCCGGCGGCGTCTCTCGCTTCGACGCCGAACACGTTCGGGCGGCGCGACGAGAGCTCCACCATCGCGACCACCGCGCCGTCCGCGCCGGGTCGGATCCAATCGGAGGCCCACCCGGGCTCTCCCTTGCGGACCCACCGCACCTCGGCCGGCGCTGGCCCAGGTCCGTCCAGCACCCGGCCAGCCACGAACGGAGACAGGTCGGCCGTCATCGCGGGGTACTGCAGCCACAGCCGGCGCGCGGACGGCCTGGGAGCGACGCTCGGCGGGCGGGCGTCCAGTCCCGCCGTCGCCGCGTACAGCGCGGCCCCACGAGCCACCAGGGTCATCGGATCGAGCCCGTCCGCGAACGGGAGGTGGAACGCGGCCTCCAATCGCTCCCTCAGCACGGGCATCACCGTGGGACCGCCGACCAGCACGATGCGCCGCAGCCCGCCCGCGCCTCCGCCGTGACCTGCCTGCTCGAGCAGGCGGCGGCACACCGCCAACGAGCGGTCGACCACCGGTACCACGAACGCCTCGAGCGTCGACCGGTCCACCCGGACCTCGACGTCGATCGGGGTCCCGCCGAGCTCGAACGCCTTCGGCAGCGCGATCTCCGCCTCGACAGAGCGGGTCAGGTCGATCTTCGCTTGCTCGGCGGCCGCTCGCAGCGCGCGCAGGCCGCCGGCGTGTCGGGGATCCGCGCGGTCGATCTGCACGCCGTCGGCTTCGAGCTGCTCCAACACCCACCCGACCAGCGCGAGGTCGATGTCGCGTCCGCCGAGGAAGTTGTCGCCGTCGTGCCCGACCACCCGCAGCAACCCCTCGCGGGTCTCGAGCAGCGACACGTCGAACGTGCCTCCGCCCAGATCGTACACGAGCCACGCCCCGCCTGCGTCGTCGCTCGCGCTCCACCCGGCGGCCAGCGCCGACGCCACCGGCTCCTGCAGCAGCTCGACCTGATCGAACCCGGCGTATCTGGCGGCTTCGGCGGTCGCGGCGGTCTGCGGCAGCTCGAACAACGCCGGGACGGTGACCACCGCGCGGGCCGGCGCATACCCCACCATGGCCTGCACGTCGTGGCGGACCGCGCGGAGCACCTCCGCCGCGAGCTCCTCCGGCCGCTTCGACACCCCGGCGGCGGGGAACGCGAACGCGCGGCCGGTGCCCATCAACCGCTTGAACTCCGACCGGGTGTTGTCGGGATCGCGCTCGAGCTGGGCTCGGGCGCGGCTCCCCACCGTGATCCGCCCCCGCGCGTCGATCCGGACCACCGAAGGGGTGAGGGTGGAGCCGTCAGCTGCGCGCACGAGCTCCACCCGCTCGCCGTCGAACAGCGCCGCCGCGGTGTTGGTCGTGCCGAGGTCGATCCCGAGATGCCGCACGTCGGAAGCCATCGTCTGTTCGCTCTACCCCGGTGGGTGCGGGGGCGACACCCGCTCGTCCGCGGCGCCGGCCAGCTGGGAGAACGTCTCGCGACGAGAGCCCGGGCTGATCGACATCCCCATCCGCCAGGCGTCCCACACCCCGAGCAGGGTGATGGGGACGAAGCACACGACCCACAGGACCAACGCGACGGCCTTCGACGCGCCCGCGGGCGCTCCGAACACCACCAGCACCTTCTCGGTGACGACCTGGAACGTCCCGAGGAACCCCGGGGCCTGCGGCAACATCATCGCGACGGTGAGGCTCGCCTCGATGAACACCGCCGCCCCGATCGGCAGCTCGATGCGGAACGCCCACAGGGTGAACACCACGGCGGCGAGCCACGCCCCCCACACGAGCACCGTGATCGCCAGCGCCTCCACCAGCTGGCGCGGGGAGCGGACCGCCGCCATCCCCTCGACCAGCTGATCGAACAGCGCCATCACCCGCTCGCGGATCCGACTCGACGGGATCGGCGCGGTCGCCGCCTCGATCGCCGAGCGGGCGCCGCGGGACGACAACAGCACGATCCCCCCGAGGGCGACGAGCGCGATCACGCTCACCCAGGTCCCGACCGTCTTCATCTGGGTGATCTGGGGGCTGTCGGCGAGCGCGTCGGGCAGGAGCACCAGCGCGACCAGCACCAGCCCGACCGTCCCGAACACGTCGCACACGGTCTCGGCGACCATCGTGAACAGCAGCGTGGTGTAGGGGACGTCCCGGTTCATCGCTACCACCGCGGGGCGCAGCAGGCTCCCGGCTCGCAGCGGGAGCAGCGTGTTGAACGCCCACAATACGGTGGTCGCGCGCCAGATCGTGTGCAGCTCGACCCCCGGCACCACGTGGCGCAGCAGCACCTTCCACCGAAGGCCGTGCGCGAGGTAGTGCACCAGGATCGCGCCGACCGCGGCGACGAGCCACCGCCAGCGGGTCGCCTTCAGCGTGTCGGTGAGCTCCGCCACGTCGATCGACGACAAGAACAACGCGAGCAGCGCGAGGCCGATCCCGATGCCCCCGTACAGCCGGAGACGCGCCCACCCGGTCGATCGCTGGTCCGCCACCGCAGCTCCGTCGTGGTGCCGTGTAACGCGGGCCCGTCGGGCGGGGCACCGCACCGATGTTGACGTGAGGCTGCCCGAAGGCTACTCCGCCCCGGTTCGGAGGTCGGGATGCGTTGGGACGTCGCAGGCGTCGGGAATGCCCTGATGGACGCGCTCGTGGTGGTCGACGACGGCGATCTGATCGATCGCCTCGGGGTCGCCCGTGGGACCATGCACCTGGTGGATCACCACCGCTGGACCTCGGTGTACGAGGAGGTCCGCACCCACGGGGTCGTGTTCGACTCGGGGGGGTCGTGTGCCAACACGATCGCCACGATCGGCCGCCTGGGAGGGCGCGCGGTCTACTACGGTCAGGTCGGCGACGACCAGATGGGGCAGCTGTACGCCAGCCTGATGGAGCGGGCGTGCGGCGCGCACCGCATCCGCAGCACGCGGTCGGCGGCGACGGGCAAGTGCCTGTCGATCATCAGCTCGCGGGACGCCGAGCGGACCATGCTCACCGACCTCGGCGCGGCCACCACGCTGCCGGACATCGACGGGTTCGCCGAAGAGCTCCGCGGGTCGCGGATCTGCCACTTCGAAGGCTACACCCTGCTCGAGGGGCCGCTTCGGCAGGTGGCGCGCGACGGGATCGCGATCGCGCGCGGCGCCGGGGCGAAGGTGTCACTCGACGCCTCCGATCCGTTCGTGGTGCTGCAGATCCAAGACGTCCTGTGGGACGTGCTGGCCGACGTGGACGTGCTGTTCCTGAACCGGGAGGAGGCGCGCGCGCTGTCGGGGCTCGACGATCCGGAGCAAGGCGCGCTCGAGATCGCGGCGCGCGGAAAGGTCGGGATCGTCGCGGTGAAGCTCGGGGGCCAGGGGTCTGTCGTGGTCACCGACGGACAGCTCGTGCGGGTCCCGGTGTTCCCGGTGACCGCGGTCGACACGACCGGCGCGGGGGACGCCTACGCAGGCGGGTTCCTGTACGGCCTCGCGCGCGACTGGGATGCCGCGCGCGCCGGTCACCTGGCGTCCACCGTCGCGGCCCTCGCCGTCGCGCAGATCGGGGCGGTGGTCAAGGACGTGGCCGCGCTCGAGCAGGCGGTGGCCCGCTACGCGGCCTGACGGCCTACAGGTGCACGGTCTGACCGAGCGCCTGGGCCACGGCCTCGTACATCGCCTCCGAGAACGTCGGGTGGGCGTGCACGGTGTGCAGGATCTCGTCTGCAGTGAGCTCGTTCGCCCGCGCGAGGCCGAACTCGGCGATCATCTCGGTCGCCTCGTACCCGACGATGTGCGCCCCGACGATCTCGCGGTGGCGCTCCCCGAGCAGGACCTTCACGAACCCGTCGGGCTCGCCGGCCCCCTGGGCCTTCCCGTTCGCTAGGAACGGGAACTTCCCGACGATGTACGCGACCCCCTGGCGCTTCGCGGCTTCTTCGGTCAGCCCGACGCTGGCCACCTGGGGCTGGCAGTAGGTGGCGTTGGGGATCGAGCTGTAGTCGATGTCCGGCGCGGTGTGTCCGGCGATCCGCTCGACACACAGCTCACCTTGGCGGGTGGCGGTGTGCGCGAGCCCGCCGACAGGGGTGAGGTCGCCGACCGCGTACAGGCCGGGCACCTTGGTGGCCATCGAGCGATCGACCGGGACGAACCCGCGCTCGAGCGTGACGCCCGCCTCCTCGAGGCCGAGCCCCCCGCTGTTCGGGGTGATCCCGAGCGCGACCAGACACACGTCGGACGTGAACGTCCGGCCGTCTGCCAGCTCGACCAGGGCACCGTCTCCGTCGCGCCGGGCGCTCTTGACGAACGTGCCGAGCACGAACCGGATGCCGCCCTTCTCGAGGCGCTTGCGCGCTTCCTTGGCGACCTCGGCGTCCTCCCGGGGCAGGATCTCGGGCAACCCCTCGATCACGGTGACGGTCGCCCCCATCGCGGTCCAGAAGTACGCGAACTCGAGCCCGATCGCGCCTGCGCCCAGCACCGTGACCGAGGTGGGGGCCACCGCGCGGACGATCGCCTCGCGATAGGTCAGCACCCGCTCCCCGTCGACCTCGATCCCCGGTACGACCTTCGCTCGCGCCCCGGTGGCGACGATCACGTGGTTCGCGGTGAGGGTGCGATCGCCCACGACGACCCGCCCGGGCCCGTCGAGGCGGGCCTCCCCGGCGATCGAGGTGACGCCGTACTTCTTGAACAGCCCGGCCACCCCGCGCTCGTGCCGCTGGGCGACCCCGCGGGAACGCGCGATCACCGCCGGGAAGTCGACCTCGAACCCGGTCACCGAGAGCCCGAAGTCCCCCGCGTGACGGATCTTGTTCGCCAGCTCCGCCGACTTGAGCAGGGCCTTGCTGGGGATGCAGCCCCAGTTCAGGCACACGCCGCCGAGCTTGTCCTTCTCGATGCACGCGGTCGACAGGCCGAGCTGGGCGGCCCGGATCGCGGCCGGGTACCCCCCAGGTCCCGCGCCGATCACGAGAACGTCGTAGTCCGCCACCACTCCCTCCGTCAGACCAGCAGCAGCCACGGGCTCTCGACGTAGGTGCGGAGCGTCTGCAGGAACGCAGCCCCCACCGCCCCGTCGATCACCCGGTGATCGCAGGTCATCGTGACCTTCATCCGCCAGCCCGGCTGGAGCGCGCCGTCGACCACCACCCCGACCTGATCCAGCCCGCCGACCGCGAGGATCGCGGCCTCCGGCGGGTTGATGATCGCGGTGAACTGATCGATGCCGAACATCCCGAGGTTGCTGATCGTGAACGTGCCGCCCGTGTACTCCTCGGGCGCGAGCTTCCCGTCGCGCGCGCGGGCCGCGAGGGCCCGGGTGGTCGACGCGAGCTCCGACAACGACTTGTGATCCGCGTCGCGCAGGACCGGGGTGATGAGCCCGTCCGGGAGCGCGACCGCGACGCCGATGTCGACCCGGCCGTGCCGGACGATCTCCTTGTCGGACCAGCTCGCGTTGACCTGCGGGTGTAGCCGCAGCGCTCGCGCCACCGCCATCACCGTGAGGTCGTTGTAGCTGACCTTCAGGTCGGGCAGCTTCGCCTTGAGATCTTCGCGCAGGTCGACCAGGCCCTGACCGTCGAACGCGGCGGTCAGGAAGAACGTGGGGATCGTGGTGTGCGACTCGGTGAGCCGCCGCGCGATCGTCTTGCGCATCGGCGAGTTCCGCACGACCTCGTCGGGGCGAGCCGCCGAGGCCGGCGCCGGCACGGCAGCGGGCGCGCCCGGCACGATCGACTCGAGGTCCTTCGCGACGATCCGGCCCCCGGGGCCCGAGCCGGTGACCCGGTGCAGGTCGATCGCCCGGTCGGTCGCGATCTTGCGCGCGAGCGGGCTCGCCGCCACCCGACCCGCGCTCGGAGTGCCTGCGCCGAACCGGAGGTCTCCGGGGGGATCGGCGAACAGGGTGTGGATCGGTGTGCCCATCCAGTCGCGGGCGACCGTGGCGGTCGCCGGCCGCGCCGGAGCGGCCTGAGCCGGAGCAGCGGCCACGGGGGCCGCCGCCACCACCGCCACCACCGCCGCCGGGGCTGCAGCGGCAGCCGGCTTGGGCTGCGGGGCAGCCGCGCCCGGCTTGGGCCGCGACGCGTACTGGGCGAGCAGGTCGGAGACGTCTTCGCCGGCCTGGCCCCAGATCGCGATCGGCCAGCCCGGGGGCACTTCGTCTCCCTCGGCCACCAGGTGCTTCAACATCACCCCGGCCTCGAAGATCTCGGCCTCCATGTTGGCCTTGTCGGTGCCGACCTCGGCCACCACCGCCGACGACTTGAACGCCTGCCCCTCGGCGAGCTTCCACTCGACCAGGGTGCCGAGCTCCATCGTGGGGGAGATCGCCGGCATCTCGTAGAACTGCGCCATCAGTTGCTCCCCCGGTTGCACACCGCCAGCGCCGCGTCGACCACGCGCTCGACCGTCGGCATCACCAACTTCTCCAGGTTCGTCGCGTACGGGGAGGGGATGTCCCGGTTCGTGACCCGCAGGATCGGCGCGTCGAGCTCGTCGAAGCACGCCTCCTGGACCCGCGCCGCCACCTCGGCCCCGACCCCGGCGAACGGGAACCCCTCCTGCACCACCACCATCCGATGGGTCTCGGCGGCGCAGCGGAACAGCAGCTCCTCGTCCATCGGGCGGATCGTGCGGAGGTCGAGCACCCGGGCGCTGATCCCGTGCTTCTCCTGCAGCCGCGCGGCGGCGTCGAGGCACAGGAACACGGCCTTGTTCCACGTGACCAGCGTGACGTCGGTGCCGTCCCGCTTGATGTCGCCCTTGCCGAGGGGGATCAGGAACTCTTCGTCGGGGACGTCGGCCTTCAGGCCGTACGACATCTCCGACTCCATGAACACGACCGGGTTGTCGTCGCGGATCGACGACTTCAGCAGGCCGTACGCGTCCTTCGGGTGGGCGGTGGAGACGACCTTCAACCCTGGGAAGTGCGCGTACAGGGACTCGAGCGCCTGGCTGTGCTGCGACCCGAGGTTCTCGGCCGCCCCGGTCGGGCCGCGGAACACGATCGGCACCGGGTACGAGCCCCCGGTCATCTGGAAGATCTTCGCGGCGTTGTTCACGATCTGGTCGTACGCCACGAGGGAGAAGTTCCAGGTCATCAGCTCGACGATCGGGCGCAGGCCCGCCATCGCCGCGCCGATCCCGAGCCCGCAGAAGCCGTTCTCGGCGATCGGGGTGTCGATCACCCGGCGCTCACCGAACTCCTTCAGCATCCCCTGCGACACCTTGTAGGCGCCGTCGTACTGAGCGACCTCCTCGCCCATCAGCAGCACCCGCGGGTCGCGCCGCATCTCCTCCGACATCGCGCGCCGGAGGGCCTCCCTGAGCTGCAGCTCGGCCATCACTTGCTCCCTGCGTAGGTGTAGTCGTACAGCTTCGCCGGGTCCGGCAGCGGCGACGCGTCGGCGAACTCGTACGCGTCCTGCGCCTCGGCCTCGATCTCGGCGATGATCGCGTCGAGCTCCGACTGGTTCGCGCCGTAGTCCCGGATCAGTCGCTCACCGGCGCTCTTGATGCAGTCCTTGGCCTTGAACTGGTCGAGCTCGCCGTCCTTGCGGTACTTGGCCGGGTCGGACATCGAGTGCCCGCGGTACCGGTAGGTGATCGCCTCGAGGATCACCGGGCCTTGGCCCGACCGAGCGAAGTCGACCGCCCGCTTCACGTTCTGGTACACCTCGGTCACGTCGAACCCGTGGAACTGCCACCGGCGCATGCCGACCCCGTCGCCCCGCCGGCTCATGTCGGTGAGGAACGACTGGCGCTCGAGGCTCGTGCCCATCGCGTAGTAGTTGTTCTCACACAGGAACACGGCCGGCAGCTTCCACAGCTGCGCCAGCGCGAGCGCCTCGAAGAACACCCCCTGCTGGGCCGCCCCGTCGCCGAAGTAGCACAGCGACACATCGGACTTGCCGAGGTACTTCGCGGCGAACGCGGCGCCGGCGGCCAAAGGGACGTGCCCGCCGACGATCCCGTACCCGCCGAAGAAGTTGTGCGCGGCCGAGCCCATGTGCATCGACCCGCCGATCCCGTGCACCACGCCGGTGGCCTTGCCGAACAGCTCGGCCATCACCGCCCGCGGGGTGACGCCGCGCGCGATCGCGTGGCCGTGGTCGCGGTACGCGGTGACCACGGTGTCGGCGGGGCCCAAGCACGCGGTGGCGCCCACCGCCACCGCCTCCTGCCCGATGTACAGGTGGCAGAACCCCAGGATCTTGCGCTGGGTGTACGCCTTGGCCGCGAGCTCCTCGACCCGTCGAATCAGCGCCATCTGGCGGTACCACGCGGTGAGTTGCTCGCGGGTGATCGCGAACTCGGCCTGGTCGACGGCAGCGTCCCCGAGGGGTGCGCTGCGTGGATCGGTGACGGATGACATCGGGCCCCCGAACGAGGCTCGGTTCCTACCACCCCGAGCCCACTGGCGCTACCGCCCGCGCGCGTGCCGAATCGGCGGGCTACGGTGTCGGGATGAAGACCTCGACGATCCCGCTGTGCGCCGTATTGGCGATCGCCTGCGTGGGCGATCCGAAGACCGACGACGCGACCACCGCAGACACCTCGACCACCACCTTCATCCCGCCGATGGTCCCGCCGCTCGAGACCGGGGACACCGGCCTGCTCCCTCCGATGCCGCCGCCGCACAGCGCGGACACGGGGGACACCGGGTTCGTGGCGCCGATGCCGCCACCGCACACGGCCGACACGGGGGACACCGGGCTCGTCCCGCCGATGGATCCGCCGGACACCGGGACCCCGCCGATGGAGTACCCGCCCGACACCGGCGTGGTCCCGCCGATGCCGCCGCCTCCGCACACGGCCGACACTGGCCTGCCCGGGCTGACCCCGCTCCCGTCGGTACCGGCGGTGGCTCGCCCGTGACCGACCTCGCTCCGGCGTGGGTCGAGTGGGTGACGGACAACGGGCTTCGCGGCGCGGCCCGGGCCGATCTCGTCGCGGGGCTGGTGCGCGGCGGGCTCGACCCGGAGCGCGCGGCCCTCGAGGTCGACAGGGTGCTCGGGTCGCCGATCTTCACCGCAGCGCGCCGGGCGGTGCGCCGGAGCGCCGGGGTCGAGCAGGCCGCCCGCCTCCGCCGGTGGCTGGATCCCGAGCCGGTGGCGGAGGTCGCCGCGCTCGACGAGGCGTTGCTTCACCGAGCGTTCTGGACCGCGAACCGCCCGGTGGTGTTCCGCGGCGGCGCCGCGGCGTGGCCGGCCGCGCGGTGGACCTGGTCCGGGCTGGCCGACCGGTTCGGGCCGGTGGAGGTCGACGTGCTCGTCGGCCGGGCGGATCGCGCGCGGTGGTGGACCGATCGGGAGGCGGTCACCCGGCGGATCCCGTTCGCCCAGCTGGTGTCGACCTGCCTGTCGACGATGGGCGACGACGTGTACGCCGACGGCCGCGCCGGGCTGCTCGCGGTCCCAGAGCTCGCCCCGCTCGCCGCCGACTTCGGTACGCTCCCCGGCCTCGTCGGAGACGGGTTCCCACGCCTGTGGGTCGGGCCTGCGGGCACGGTCACCCCGGTCCACCACGACCAGTCGACCGGGTGGCTGGTGCAGCTGCTCGGCCACAAGCGGGTGTGGTTCGCGTCGCCGCTCGAGCCGTCCCTGATGGAGACGACCGACGGGCTGTACAACCGGGTCGATCCGCGCGCCCCCCCTGCAGACTCCGACGTGGCCTGGCACGAGGTGGTGATCGGGCCGACCGACGCGGTGCTGGTGCCGGTCGGGTGGTGGCACATGGTGGTCGCGCTCGAGCCGTCGATCAGCGTCTCGATGGGCGGGTTCCGCTGGCCGAACGTGGCGACGTGGTACACGCCGGGGCGCGCGGGCACCTGATGGCGATCGTCGTGTTGCGCGGCGCGACCGTGGACCTGGACACCGGCGGGGTGACCCGCGCCGACGGCGCCCCGGCGCGGCTCGGGCCGACCGAGCGCGCCCTCCTCCGGTTCTTCACCCGGAACCCGGACCGCGATCTGTCGCGCAGCGAGCTGCTGTCGTCGGTGTGGGGCTACCACCCGGGCACCCCTTCCCGGACGCTCGACACCACGGTGAAGATGCTGCGGAAGAAGGTCGAGCGCGAGCCGGCGCGCCCGGAGCACCTGCACACGGCGTGGGGGTTGGGGTACCGGTTCTCTGCCGCGCGGACCGCGGCCCGGCCGGTGCCGCCCGATCCCGACCCGATCGTCGGGCGGCGCGCCGAGCTCGCCGAGCTCGACGCGGCGCTGCGCGAGGTCCGACGGGTCACGCTGGTCGGCCCGGGGGGCACCGGCAAGACCCGACTGGCGCGGGAGTGGGCGCGTCGAAACCCCGACGCCCGGTTCGTCGACCTGGTGTGCGCCTCCGACGCGGCCGAGGTGGCGGCGTCGGTCGCGGGCGAGCTCGGGGCGGAGTGGCTCGAGTCCGCTGGGGAGACGTGGCTGGTGCTCGACAACGCCGAACATGTGCTCGAGGCCTGTGCCCAGTTGGCCGACGCCGTGCTGCGCGCCAGCGCCAGGCTCAGCGTGCTGGTCACCA
>JBEBJC010000698.1:0-4743 GCA_040080105.1 Myxococcota bacterium | reverse complement strand
CGGGTCGTAGCTGGCCCCCGGGGCGATCCACCGGCCGACCCCGGCCAGGCGGGCGGACAGGGCCTCCATCCAGACGAACACCACCGGCACCACCAGCAGGGTCAGCGCGGTCGACGACAACACGCCGCCGATCACCGCGATCGCCATCGGCGCCCGAAACGCCGCGCCGATCCCGGTGCCCATCGCCGTGGGCAACATCCCGAGCGCCATCGCGGCGCTGGTCATCAAGATCGGCCGCAGCCGCCGCGGGCCTGCCCTCCGCATCGCCTCCACCGGGTCGAGCCCGTGGTCGCGCATGTTCTGGAGCGCGCCGTCCACCAGCAAGATCGCGTTCTTCGTGACCAGGCCCATCAACAGGATCATCCCGATCTGGCTGCCCATCGACAGGCTCGAGCCGGTCACGAACAGCGCCACGAACGCGCCGACGAACGCGAGCGGGATGCTCACCAGCAGGGTGAACGGGTGGATCAGGCTCTCGAACTGGCTCGCGAGCACCATGTAGATGCACAGCAGCGCCACGGTCATCGCGAGGCCCATCGCCGAGGCGGTCTCGGCCATGTCCTTCGCCTGGCCCTCGATCCGCCACAGGTACCCGGTGGGGAGCGGCTCGGCGGCGAGCTTCGCCTCGACCGCGCTCACCACGTCGCCGAGGGACCCGCCGGGGGCGACCTGGCTCGACACCGTGACCGACCGCATCCGGTCGATGCGCTCGATCTCGGACGGCCCGGCGCCCATCTCGACCACCGCGACCTCACCGAGCGAGACGTACCCGCGCGGGCTCGGCAGCGGCAGCGAGGCGATCGCGGTGCTGTCGGAGCGGAACCGCTCGTCGGCCCGCACCCGGATCTCGGCGTCCTCCCCGCCGTCGCGCAGGGTGCCGACGACGTTGCCGTCGACCAGCTGGCGCGCGGTCATCACCACCAGCCCCGCCGGCACGCCGCGATCGGCGGCGACCGCCCGGTCGACCCGCACGTGCAGCTCGGGCCGGCCCGGGCTGGTCGACACCTTCACGTCTTCGGTGCCGTCGAGCCCGCGCAGGATCTCGGCGACCCGCTCGGCCTGCCGGTCGAGCTCGTCGAGGTCGGCCCCCTGGAGGATCACCATCAGCGGCGGCCAGTCGCCCAGGCCCTCGATCATCCCCGGCACGCTGAGCTGCGCGGTGGCCGACGGGACCGCCGCGATCCGGTCCCGCACCTGCTGCTTGAACTCGGCCTGCGGCGCGCGCTCGGACTTGTCGAGCAGCTGGACCCGCAGCCGCGCGACCTCGTCGCGGTCCTCGTGGCCGACGACGGTGTACACGGTGCGCACCCCGGGCATCTTCAGCACGTCCTGTTCGACCGCGCGCGCCGCCGCGCTGGTGTCGCGCAGCGAAGTCCCGACCGGCAGCTTCAGGTCGGCGAAAAAGTCGCCCTTGTCCTCCTGCGGCACGAACTCGGTGCGCAGGGTGGCGGCGAGGCCGATGCTGCCAACGAGCATCGCGACCGACATCGCCACGGTGGCCTTGCGCCACACCAGCACCCACTCGAGCCACCGCAGGTACGACCGGTCGATCGCGTCGAGCCACCCCGCGATCACCTTCGCCACGCCGGTGTGCTGGTGCCCGGCCCGCGACACCGACAGCCGCGCCGACAACATCGGGTCGAGGGTGAACGCCACGAACAGCGACAACAGCACCGCGGCCGAGATCGTGAGGCCGAACTGCCAGAAGAACTGGCCGACGATCCCGGTCATGAACGCGACCGGGACGAACACCGCGACCAGTGACAACGTGGTCGCGAGCACCGCCAGGGCGATCTCGCGCGTGCCGCGGCTCGCGGCGGTGAACGGGTCGTCCCCTTGCTCGAGCCGGTGGGTGATCGACTCGCGCACCACCACCGCGTCGTCGATCAGCAACCCGATCGCCAGCGACAGGCCGATCAGCGTCATCGTGTTGATCGAGAACCCGAGGGCCGACATCACCGCGAACGTGCCCACGACCGAGGTCGGCAGCGCCAGCGCGCTGATGAACGTGCCGCGCAGGTCGAGCAGGAACACCACGATCACCAGCACCGCCATCGCGCCGCCGAACCAGATCGCGATCGTCACCTCGTGTGCGTTCGCCTCGATCTCCTCCGCGGTGTTCCAGATCACCGTGTGGTTCACCCCGTCGCCGAGGGTGGGCACGGTGGCGTCGAGCGCCTCCATCACGTGTTCGACCACCTCGACGGTGTTCGCGCCCGACCGCTTGACCACCTCGATCGCGACCGCCTCCTGCCCGTTGAACCGCACCACCCGCTGCGGGTCGGAGAACGCGTCGGTGACCCGGGCCACCTCGGACAGCTGGACCTGTCGACCGTCGCGGCTCATCGCGATCACGGTCTGCTTCAGGTCGTCGATCGACCGGTATTGGCCGTCGGCGCGCACGCCGATCGTGAACCCGTGCTGCTCGTACCGCCCGGCCGGCAACGACAGGTTCTCGATCCCGATCCGCTCGGCCACCGCGGCGGGCGAGCTGTCGAGCGAGCGCAGCGCGTCGAGGTCGAGGTCGACGTGGATCTCGCGGTCCTCGCCGCCGAGCACGTTCACCGTGCCCACCCCCTCGACCTGCTCGAGGTACGACCGGAGGCGCTCCTCGGCGAGGTACCGCGCGTGGTTCACCCCGCGCGGCGACGACAGCGCCACCACCATCACCGGCAGCGCGCCGAGGTCGATCGGGCGGATCACCGGCAGGTCGACGCCGGAGGGCAACGTGCCCTGCACCGCGCCCACCCGGTCGCGCACGTTGTTCGTCGCCGAGTTCAGGTCGGCCCCCATCTCGAGCTGCACGATCACCAGCGACACGCTGTCGCGGGTGAAGCTCTGCAGCTTCTCGATCCCCGGGGTCGAGGCGACGGCGTCCTCGATCTTCTTGGTCACGTCGCGCTCGATGTCGGCCGGCGACGCGCCCGGGTACACGGTCTGCACCAACAGCACCGGCAGCTCGACCGGCGGGAACTGGTCGACCGCCAGGCCCTGGTACCCGAGCAGGCCGAACACGAACAGCGCCACCGCCATCATCGCGGTGAACACCGGCCGGCGGATCGCCACGTCGGAAAGGAACATCGCTACTCCCCGAAGCCCTGGGGCGGGTCGACCGCCACCGCGTCACCGACCGCCAGATCGCCCAGCACCAACGTCCGATCGTCGTCCTCGCCCACCACCGACACCGGCACCCGCACCGGCGCCGCGGTCGGCCCGGGCACCTTCAGCACCGCGAAGTCGGGGCGCGCCACCAACGCCCCCTTCGGGATCGACAGCGCGTCCATGTCCGACGCTGCGGTGACCTCGACCCGCACGAACGCGTGCGCCCGCAGCCACTCGGGCGGGCTGTCGATCCGGATCTCCACCGGGACCCGCCGGGTGGCCGGATCGAGCGACGGGAGCACCCGCTCGACCACCCCCTGCGCGGTCTGCGGTCCGGTGCCCGACCGCACGGTGGCCGCGAGGCCGCTGGTGACCCACCCGTCGACCTCGGGGGCGGAGCCCTTCACCCGCAGCGCCGACAGGTCTTCGATCACGAACAGCGGCGTGCCCGCGCCCACCAGCGTACCCGGGTTGTCGGGGCCGTTGGTGACCACCCCGTCGATCGGGGACCGCAGGGTGTGTAGCCACAGCGACGTCGACGCCGCCCGCTCCCCGGCGCGCGCCTGGTCCGCCTGGGCCGCGGCCGCCTTCGCCTGACCCTCTGCCTGGGCGATTTGTGCCGGTGTGGCCAGATTCCCGAGCTTGAGCACCCGATCGAGGCCGTCCTGCGCGGCCGCCGCGCCGGCCTCGGCCGCGGCGACGCCGGCCTTCGCCTGGTTGTACTGGCTGTACGCCACGCTCCCGTCGAGCACCGCGAGCTCCTGACCCGCGACCACCCGCTCGCCGCGCTGCACCAGCAGCTTCTGCAGCCTCCCGGGCACGTCGAACCCGAGCTGCACGCTGCGGATCGGCTCGGCGCTCCCGGTGATCTCGGTCGCCGGTCGGTACCGGGCCGCCTGCACCGGGGCGGTCGTGACCGCCATCGGCTCGGCGATCGCCGCTTCGGCCGGGGCCGTCCCGCGGTCACAGGCCATCAACCACAACCACCACGTGATCATCACTCGCCCTCGTCACGGGGCCGCAGGCCCTCGTTGAGCACTGTTTCGACGGTGCGCGCCCACCGCTCGAGGTCCGGCGGCTCGGGCAGGCGGAACATCCGGCGCCCGAGCTGCAGGTACGCGCCCACCAACACTTCCGAAGCGATCTCGGGGTCCAGGTCGCGCCGGAGGAACCCGCTCTGCATCGCCTGCGCCAGCCGCTCGGCCAGCGTGCCGAGCGTGGTCGACACCATGCCGTCGATCCACGCGCGGTGGGTGTCCGAAGCGTGCTCGAGCAGGGCCTGCACCAGGTCTCGCCACTCCCACAACAACTCGAGGAACCGCAGGGTGAACCGATGTTCCAGCTCGGCGAACGCCCAGTACCGCGGCGTGCGCTGCGCCCAGTCGGCGGCGTCGCAGGTGCCGAGGCGGGCGGCGAGCGCCTCGTTCTCGGCGTGGCGCTCGTCCGCGCTGCGCTGGACCACCGAGAAGAACTCGTGCACCAGCGAGGAGAACAGCGCCTCCTTGCTCTCGAAGTACCCGTAGAACGAGGCCTTCGACAGGCCGGCGGCCCGCGCGATGTCCTCGATCCGCGCCGCGATGGTGATCGCAGCCCGCCGCGCGTTCGCGGAGGTCGGCGTCGACGCGGCGCGGGCTTCGGGGT
>JBEBJC010000697.1:0-4750 GCA_040080105.1 Myxococcota bacterium | reverse complement strand
TCGTGATGACCGGCCTGTCGACGAACACCGGAACCCCCCACGTGGCAGGGGGGGCCGCGGGCTCGGGGCAGAACCCGGTCGCGGGTTCGCCGGGCACGTTGTCGGTCACCCTCGACCCCGACGTCGACGCCGACGGCTGGACGCTGAGTGAAGGGGACTGCGACGACGGCGACCCGCTGGTGCACCCGGGGCGAGCCGAGTCGCTGTGCAACACCACCGACGACGACTGCGACCCGGGGACCCTCGACGCGCCCGACAACGACGGCGACAACGCCACCCAGTGCGCCCCGTTCCAAGACTGCAACGACGCGAACCCCGATCAGTCCCCGTTCTACGCCGAGGTGAGGTGCAACAACCTCGACGACGACTGCAACGTCGGCACGCTCGACAAGCCGGATCAAGACGGCGACGGGTTCACCGTGTGCGTCGAGTGCGACGACGCCAACAGCGAGGTGAACCCGAACGAGGCCGAGCTGCAGTGCAACGGGCTCGACGACGACTGCAACCCCGGCACGAACGACGGGGGCGGGCTCGACTCGGACAACGACGGCGACAGCGACTGCAGCGACTGCGCGAAGAACGACGCCGCGATCCACCACGGGGCGCCCGAGGTCACCTGCAACGGCGTCAACGAGGACTGCAACCTCTCGACCGAAGACGAGCCCGACTGGGACGACGACGGGTTGACCACCTGCGCCGGCGACTGCTTCGACACGATCGCCGATCTCCCGGCCGGCGAGCAGATCTGCAACCACATCGACGACGACTGTGACGGGGCGACGCTCGACCTCCCGGACCTCGACGGAGACGCGTTCTCCTCGTGTGATGGGGACTGTGACGACGCCGACCCGGGGGTGTCGCCGTCGGCGGGCGAGCAGCTGTGCAACGGCCGCGACGACGACTGCTCGCCGTTCACCCTCGACGCGCCGGACAACGACGGCGACGGGTTCGACTACTGCGCGAACGACTGTGACGACTTCGACCCGACGGTGAACCCGGGGCTCGAGGAGATCGCGTGTGACGGGATCGACAACGACTGCGACCCCGACACGGTCGACGCGAACGACCTCGACGGTGACGGGTTCTCGTGTGCGCTCGACTGCGACGAGGCCTCGGCCGAGGTGCACGCGGGCCAGCCCGAGGTCACCTGCAACGAGATCGAGGACGACGACTGCGACCCGACGACCCCGAACGTGCCCGACGCCGACGAAGACGGGTGGACGGTGTGCGACGGCGACTGCGACGACCTGAACCTGACGGTGAACCCGGGCCAGGAAGAGCAGGCCTGCGACGCGCTCGACAATGACTGCGAGCCGGCGACCTCGGACGGCCTCGACGAGGACGGGGACGGCCTGGCGGCGTGCGCCGGTGACTGCCGCGACGACGATCCGGCGCTCCCGCTCGAAGACGAGGTGCCGTGCAACAGCGTCGACGACGACTGTGACGCGGCCACCCCCGACGACGACGGGGCGTGCCCGGAGCTCGACCAGGCGCCGGACCGCTCGGCCGGGGCCGGGCCGTCGGGCTCGTCCGGCTGCGGGTGTGACCAACCGGCGGCCCCGCAGGCGTGGGGCGCGCTCGCCCTGGCCGCGCTGCTGCTCGGGCGGCGCCGACGATAGGCGGGGTGAGATCCGGCCCCCTCTCCCCCTGGGTGGGGAGAGGGCGGGTGAGGGGCGTGGGGATCGGCTGCGAGGGCCAGCTCGACCGTGTCAGTCCGGGCGGAGCCGCTTGCGGACCTCCGGCAACATCACGATCTCGATCCGCCGGTTCAGCGCCTTGCCCGTCGGCGTGCCGTTCGAGGCCACCGGCGAGAACTCGCCGAACGTCGCGGCGGACAGGTGTCCCGGGTCCATGCCCGAGTTGATCAGCACCTGCAGCACCGCGACCGACCGGGCGCCGCCGAGGTGCCAGTTGTCGGGGAACTCGGCGGTGGAGATCGGCTCGTTGTCGGTGTGCCCCTCGACCTGCCAGTTCAGGTCGGTCTGGCGCGCGAGGATCTCCCCGATCTCGCGCACCGTGCCCCGCCCATCCGGGGACAGCGCCGCCGACCCCGACGGGAACAGCACCTCGGACTTCATCCCGATGATCGTCCGCCCGTCTTGCTGCGCCACCTCGAGCACGCCCCGATCCACCAGCGGCTGGAGCTGCTTGACGATCTCGGCGTACGGGCCGTTGCCGCCGCCTCGCTTCGGCCCGTTGTCGAGCTTGTCTCTACAGTTGTCGAGCTGGTTCTCGAGCTCGAGGTACTGGCTCTTCGGCACACAGCCCGCCACGACGGCGAGCGCCAACATCCACCGCGACATCGTCCCTCCGCAGTCCTAGGTCACCCGGCCGACCACCAGGCAAATGTCGTCGGTCTGACGGCGATCTCCCCGGTGTTCGAGCACGACCTCGCGTATCCGATCCCGCAGCGCGCGGGGACCGTTCGCCCCGTACTCCTGACAGACCTGCCGCAGGGCCTTCTCGCCGAACTCGGCCCCGGTGGCGTTCTCGCACTCGGGCACCCCGTCGGTGTACGCGACGAGCAGGTCGCCGGTGATCAGCTTCACCTCGGACTCGCCGTACAGGTGGGCCTCGGTCGAGCCGAGGGGCGGATCGCGCACCGCCTGCACCGCCTGCACCGACGAGCCGCGCACCAGCAGCGGCGGCCGGTGACCCGCGTTGGTCATCCACGCGGACCCGCCGCCCGCGGCGACCCTCACCGCCACCCCGGTCATCATGTACTCGCCCTTCGACGACTCGTGGACGACCCGGTTCACCATCCGCATCAGCTGGGACGGGCGGAGCGCGTCGCGCATCCCCATCCGCGCCAGGTCACACGCACCCTTCACCACCCCGGTCAAGATAGCCGACGGGGCCCCGTGGCCGGTCACGTCGCCCATCACCAGCAACCCGTCGCGCTCGGTCAGCGCGTGGGCCGACCACCAGTCGCCGCCACACTGCGCCATCGGGGCGAACCAGTGGTACAGCTCGAGCCCGGGCACCACCACCCGATCGGGCGGCACCCACATCCGCTGGAGCGCCCCGGCCCGCTCGAGCTCCTTGCGGGTCGCCACCGACGCCGCCGCCTCGTCGACGAGCTCGATCAACGAGCGGGACAGCCCGCGCAGCCGCTGGTGAACGGTCCGCAGCGACCCCAGGTCGCCCCCCGACTCGTCGGGGAGCGGGTGCGCGTACCAGGTCGCGTTGAGCTGGGTCGCGAACCGGTGCCGGGCCACCCGGGCGCCCTCCTCGTCGCCCTGGCGCGCCCCGTCCTGGAACGCCCGCACCGACTCCGACAACACCGCCAACACGTCGGCGAGGTCGGCGAAGCTGCGGGCCGCGCTCTGGCGCACCCGCGACAGCTCCCCGGTCGACGCGGCGGCCAGGTCCTCCAGGGTGGTGAGCCGAAGCTCCCGCTCCTGCAGCACGAGGTCGATCGACCCGAGGAACGCCTCCCAGTCCGAGCCGGAGGGAGGCGCGCCGCCGAACCGGGCGGCCTCGGCGAGCAGCGCTGGGTCGAGTTCCCGAGCCATCACCGACCTTCGAGGAAGTACAGCGAGTGCGCCATCGTGCGCCCGCGCTGACCGGTGGACCGATCGAGCACCCACGACACCAGCGTCTGCCGGCCCGGCTGGACCTCGACCCGCAAGATCGCGGCGGTCGAGTACAACTTGAACATCCCGAGGCCGGCCCCGCCGTGGCTCACGTCGAGCACCGCGCTCGCGTGGGTCGCCACCGCGCCGGTGCGCCCGCGCAGCAAGCCCCCGAACAGCTTCGCCCGCGGCAGCCGACCGAACGGGTCGACCATGTCGAGCGCGAGGTGCGCCCCATCGACCGTGAGCCGCAGGGTCGGGATCTCGTGGTCGAGCAGCGTGATCGACGCCGTGCGGTCCTGCGCGTACTTCGCGTTCCCCGCGGCGTCGACCGGCGCGTCGTACATCGCGTTCATCAGCAGCTCGTGGCCCGCGTCGGCCGCGAGCGCCGCCGCCCGCCGGGACATCCCGAACCGGGCCGACACCACCTCGACCGCCGCCACCGCCTGGTCGCGATCGCGGGTGGTGCGGGGCCGGAACGTGACGCTCGACGCCCCCCAGTTCAGCAGCTCGTGGGAGCCCGGCATCGGCTGCTGCGGCGTGACCACCCGGCGGACCAGGTACGACAGCTCCCATGCCCGCAGCATCCCGTCGGTGCGACCGACGAACCCGATCAGCTTCGGCGTGCGCAGCGCCGACGCGAGCAACGCGTCGCCGACCTCGTCGGTGATCACCAGCAGCCGCGCGTTCGGGAACTTCGGCAGCAGCTCCATCGCCTGGGTGAGGCCGTGGTTCGCGTCGACCACCAGCAGCTGCAGACCGTCGGGGGACGCGCGGTCGAGCACCACCCGCAGCTCTTGGCCCGCGGCGAGCTCGATCCCCGACGAAGCAGCGTTCATCACCCGCGCGACCGAGTCGATCGCGTCGGCGTCCGCCAGACACAGGCCGAGTTGTGCGCTCACTGGATCCACGCTTGTACGAGCAGACCGACCGCGAACACCACCGCGGTGATCGCGAGCCCGAAGATGCCACCGAGCAGGCAGCCCCACTGCGGCGTGAGGGTGACCGCAGCGGTGGCGAAGCTCGCCGGCGCGGGCGGCGGCGCGCGCATCTGCACCCGGGCGAGCGACGGCTGTGACCGGCCTCCGTGGCGGTCGCCGCTGCGTTCACTCGGCCCGCCGGAGCTCATCAACCCCGGCGCGGTCAGGTCCGGAGAGGTGAACGGCATCGGCAGG
>JBEBJC010000028.1:0-20604 GCA_040080105.1 Myxococcota bacterium | reverse complement strand
CATCCATCTGCCGAGCGTCGCGGAGCTGGTCGGTGCCGACAACGATCTGATGCGGAGGGCCGCGCGGCTCAGCGGCGACATCCTGGTCGGGGTCGGCGGTAGCGAGTTCATCGTCACGTTCGATCAGGGTCGCGTCGCAGCCGTGGAGCCGGCGACCCGGATCACGTTCCCGCTCGAGACCGGGCTGGTGGTCCGCCCCGGCCGGGCGTGGGTGCGGGTCGCGGGGCTCGCCGCGCCGCTGGTGGGCGGGGTGTTCCTGCACGACGACAAGTACGGCCCGACCGAGACGCCGGTGGCGCTCGGCGGTTCGATCGCGGTCGGCAGCGTCGCTCGCCAGGGAGACATCGGGCTGATGGCCGGGTACCGGTGGCCCGATCGCGTGCCCGTGCGGGCGGTGGTGGCGATGCGAGCCCCCCGCGCACCGGTGCAGGTGGAGGGCCGCCTCGGGATGAACGTGGCGTTCGGGCGCAGCCCCGAGCCGGCGTTCGAGCTGTCGTTCGCGCTGGCGCCCACCCTGGTGCGCGCCCGCGAGTAGCCCCGATCGGGCCTACTCGTACACCATCCACAATCGCCCGGGGAACAGCCAGGTCAGGCCCTCGCGCAGCCGGTCCCGCCACGCGATCCAGTTGTGGCCGTCGCTCGCCTCGACGAACCGTGTGTCGACGCCGGCCTCGCGCAGCAGCGGCCCGAGCGAGCGGTTGAACCAGATCAGCGACTCGAACTGGCCACACGACAGGAACACCCGCTCGGCGTCGATCCGCCCCGGGTCGCTGCGGAACGCGTTCACGAACTCGACCACCGGATCGAACAGCGGCGACCGGCCGTGGTGCCCGATGTCGGTGAACACGAACGACCCCGACTGCAGCAGCAGCTTGCCGAACACCCCGGGGTAGGTCCACGCGGTGTACAGGCTGGTGACGCCGCCGAACGAGGCGCCCATCACGCCGAGGTCCTCGCGGTCCTCCGACACGCCGAACCGCTCGCGCAGCTGGGGCAGCAGCTCCTCCACCACGTACTTCGGCTGGCGCGCGTCGGCGCCGTACTCCCGGTTGCGGTCGTGGCCGTTGGTGAACGCCATCAGCAGCGGGGCGACCTCGTGCCGCGCGATCAGGTTGTCGAGCACCGTCTGCATCGACGCGAACCGCAGGTAGTCGCGCCCGTCGTGGCAGATCACCAGCGGGTACCGCTTGTGCGGCGCGTACTCACTCGGCAGGTACACCTGGATCTCGCGGTCGCCGCCGTACACCTGGCTCGTGTGGGTGAACGACACGATCCGCCCGGTGCGGGCGCCGACCTCGGGCTGCACCCAGCGCGGATCGACGTACCCGGGCATCGCGCACACCGAGTTGCTTCCGTACGGGTCGAACGCCTGGCGGCCGTTCAGCGGATCGCGCACCCACGACGACTTGCCGCCGCGGACGACCTCGAGCTTGTACTCGACCCGCGCCCGGTGGGGCAGCTCGACCGGCAGGTACCACGCCGAGCTGTTGCCGAGCCGCAGGAACGGCTGGCGCGACTCGAGGCCGAACACCCAGTGCAGCAGGAACACCTGCTCGGCGGGCGCGGCCGCGTCCCAGTAGAAGAACACCGCGGTCTCGTCGTCGGTGAGCGGGAACGTGTGGGCCGCGACGAACGACGCGAGCTCGTCGTTCGCGCGGCGCGCGTCGGAGTCGATCCGGCGGGAGAGCTCGAGGATCGGTCGCATCGAGCCGCGCTTCATGCGCGCTCCAGGTCGACCACGCGGCCGTCCGGGAGCAGCTGGAACGCGGTCCCGGGCTGGCCGCGGTTGCGCCACGCGTCGCCGTCGCGGACGAGCCACGCCCCGTTCTCGAGCCCGATACAGGGAGAGGGGCCGAACCGAGTGGCGAGCGACGAGACCCGCAGCGGGTCGTCGAGCCGGAGGCGCTGGCGCGCGTGGGGCAACACCACCACGCCGGGCACCATCCCGAGGCCGTAGTCGAGCAGCTCCGGGTACGCCGGCCCGTCGGGCGGGTCGTCGTAGTACAACACGATCCGGTCGGCCAACACCATGCTCCCCGCGGACCAACACACCATCGGCCGCCCGGCCGCCGCGAGCTCGCGCAGCGCCACGTCGACCCCGAAGAACTGCAGCCGGTTCAACAGCACCGCGACGTGGCCGCCGGTGATCGCCACCGCGCGCGACCCGCGCAGCGCCTCGATCGCCCGTTCCCGCAGCCGCTGCACGACCGGGTGGGCGGTCCATGGTGCCGAGGCGACCGCGTGGGCGGCGTGGATCCGCCCGCACGCATCGAGCAGCTGCTGGTCGATCCGGCGCACGTCGTCGAACACGTGGCGGAGGTGCTCCTCGACCGACGGGGTCCGCTGCTGTGAGAACAGCCTGCCCACGACCTCGAGCGTCGGGTGCAACCGCATCCGGTGCAGCTGGCGCACCTCGACCAGCGCGTCTTGGCGGGCGCGGTACTCGGCCCGGAGCTCGGGCAGCTCGCGCATCACCACGTCGAACCAGGTGTACAGCGGCAACACCGCGACCTCGGGGCCGAGGTGGCGCCGCAGCGCCTCGTCGTCGGTCTCTTCGCCGCGCCACCCGGCGGTCAACACCACCACGGAGCCTTGGGGCGACCGCGAGCTGTCGAGCTCCGCGAGGGCGGCGGTGGCGTTCGGGCGAGGGCGCTGGGGCCCGAGGATCAGAGGCTCGACCATGGGCTCCCTGCTTAACCGTAGCGAACCTTCACGGTTTCGATCACCGTCTTGATTGCCGCCATGACCACGTCGTCCGACGGGTGCCGGACGATCACGAACCCGTCTCCTTCGTACGAGCCGTTCTTCGGCGCGCCGATCTGCGGCAGGCGCGCCTCCACCACCAGATCCCCGACCTTGCGCTGCGCGTCGTCCACACCGTCGACCGCCGTGACCCGGCCGTTGCCTTGGCCCCGGAGGTACGCTATCGCCACCGCGTGTTTCCGCTCGAACGGGCCGTCGAACGTCTCGTCGACCGCCGCGCGCGCCCACGCCCGGTACATGTCGGTGTCGTGCGCCCACCCCATCAGCGACACGAACTGCGCCCCGGGGGGCCGCATCGCGATCTCCCCCACCGCGACCGTCCCGTCGGTGCGGCGGAACCACTCCATGTGGGTCATGCCCGAGTCCATCCCGAGCCGGGTCACCGCGTCGAACCCGACCCGCCGCACGTCGTCGTACCATGGGGTGGAGATGTCGCGCGGCAGCGCGCACACCCACTGGATCCAGGGCGTGCGGGTGACCTCGAGCGGGCCCGGGTAGTACCGGCCGAGGCTGTGGAACACCGGGCGGCCGTGGACGCAGATCGTCTCGAAGCTGTACTCGCGCCCGGACAGGAACTCCTCGGCGAGGAGCTGGTTGTGCCGGCTCGGGCGCATCTCGAGCAGCACCTGGCGCAGGTCGTCGGGGCCATGGATCTCGAAGGTCGACTTGCTGCCGGCCCCGGCGGGCGGCTTGATCACGATCGGGAAGCCGACCTCTGCGGCGAACCCCCACGCGTCTTCGTCGGCGCGGATCCGCCGGTGTCGGGCACACGGGATGCCGATCTTGCGCAGGGCGTCCTTCATCAGCCCCTTGTCGCGGAACCGCTCGGCCGCGTCCACGTCGCCCCCGGGCAACCCGTAGTGGGCGCGGAGCGCGGCGAGCTGCACCTGGAGATTCTCGAGGATCCCGACGATCCGGTGCGGCGCCCCCCACCGGGCTCGCAGCGACTCGATCCCGCCCAGCAGCTGGCGCGCGTCGAGGGCGTCGCGGACGACCGCGATGTCGTCGTAGTTCTCGGCCACCTCGGCCGACGGGGCTTCCTGGAACACGCCGAGCAGCCGAACCCCGTGGAGCGAGCGGAGGGCTCGGCCGAACCGGTGGGTGGCGGCGATGCCGGCGAAGGGTGCGCAATACACGACGTTTCGCATCGCCCGCAGCCTAATGCACCGGTCGCCGCTGGCCAAGCGCCCTGGTGGCCGGGGGTGCCACCCGTTAGACGACCGCGCCGGAGGCCCCCATGAACGTGATCTTCCTGTCGCCGGGATACCCACCCGAGATGGCTCACTACACCCGCGGCCTCGCCGAGGTCGGCGCGCGGGTGTTCGGCGTGGGAGACAGCCACCCGCAGGCGCTGCCGAAGTCCGCGCGCGAGGCGCTCACCGACTACCTCCAGGTCCCCCGGATCATGGACGAACAAGACGTGATCCGCCGGGTGCGCGAGTGGATGCGCGGCAAGTCCGTCGACCGGGTCGAGGCGCTGTGGGAGCCGCTGGTGATCGAGGCCGCTCGGCTGCGCGAGGCGTTCGGGGTCCCGGGGATGTCGGTCGACACCGTGCTCGGGTTCCGCGACAAGCAGCTGATGAAGGAGCGGGTGGCGGCCGCGGGGCTGCGGGTCCCGCACGCGCGCCGGGTGGTCGACGAGACCGGCGCGCGTCAGGCGGCCGAGGAGATCGGCTATCCGCTGATCGTGAAGCCGATCGCCGGCGCGGGCTCGGCCGACACCTACCGGGTCGACGACTCGGCCGACCTCGAGCGGGTGCTGAAGCTCACCCGCCACGTGCCCGAGGTGTCGGTCGAGGAGTTCGTCGAGGGCGAGGAGTTCACCTACGACACGGTGTGCGTGAACGGCTCGCCGCGGTTCGAGAACGTGGCGCAGTACCTGCCGCGGCCGCTCGAGGCGCGGACCCACGAGTGGATCAGCCCGGTGATCGTGACCGTGCGCGAGCTCGACCAGCCGAAGATCCAGAAGGGGATCGCGCTCGGGCGCGGGGTGCTGGCGGCGCTCGGTATGGGCTCCGGCTTCACCCACATGGAGTGGTACCTCAAGGCCAACGGCGAGGTCGTGTTCGGCGAGATCGGGTGCCGGCCGGGCGGGGCCCACCTCGTCGACCAGATGAACTACACCTGCGACATCGACCTGTTCCGCGAGTGGGCGCGGGCGGTGTGCTGGGGCTCGTTCGAGGCGCCGACCGAGCGGAAGTACAACTGCGCGATCGTGTTCAAGCGGGCGCTCGGCGAGGGCCGGATCCGGTCGATCGACGGGCTGCGGAGCTACCTCGACCGGTTCGGTCAGAACGTGGTGTGGGAGAACCTCCTGCCGGTGGGTACGCCGCGCCGCAACTGGAAGCAGACGCTCGTGAGCGACGGGTTTCTGGTGGTGCGCCACCCGCGGTGGGAAGACGCGCTCGCCATTGCCCGCGCGGCGGCCACCGACATCACGATGTACGCCTCCTGATACCGCGCCGGGGTCCCCGTGGTGAATGATGGAGGGGTCGGGGGCGTCCGCACCCGACCCTGGGTGGAGTGTGCGGCATGATGTGGTGGCTGGCGACGGCGGCGATGGCCAAGGCGCCCGAGGGCGTGGTCCCCGGTGAGCTGTACGGGTTCTGGTCCGGGTGGACCGGGACCGCGTTCACCACGCCGAAGGGCATGGTGGTCGCGCACCCGCTGATCCGCTCGAGCGTGGGCGTGACCGACTTCTGGGACATCAAGGCGCCGATCCTCGGGCAGCTCACCGGCCCGCAGCTCGCCACCGAGGTGGCGTTCGTGCAGAACCACACGCTCGCGGCGTCGTTCGAGGCGCGGAGCAAGGTGGGCTGGGGGTTCAACGCGCTGGACTACGACCTGGTCCCCCACTTCTCGGTGTACGCCGGGGACGACGCGCTGATCGACTTCGCGCTATCGGTGGCCGCGCAGGCGGGCACCAAGCGGATCAGCACCAGCGAGGGGGACATCAAGCTCGAAGAGCCCGGGCTGAAGGCGGTCCGTCCCGAGGTCTCGTTCGATCTGGCGGCGAGTGACTTCGTGTGGATCGTGTTCACCGTGCGGTCGGACTTGGTCGGGTGGAAGGAGAACGGCGCCCACGGCACGCTCGGCGCCTACATGGTCTACGGCCGTGACGTGGTCGGCTTGTCGCTCGGGATGAACCTCACCGTGATCGGCGCCGCCGGCCTCGGGGAGGAGGTCGAATCGCTCGAGCGCAGCTTGAACATCGACCTGTGGAACCCGCCCACGTCCATCCCGGTCCCGCTGCCTCACGCGCAGATGTGGCTGAGGTTCTGACGTGACCTACGCCCCTGCGTTCACCGAGCTGTTCCTCGGCGCGCTCGTCGGCATGGGCTGGGGGTGGTGGCTCGCCAAGCGCGGGTTCCCGTGGGTGTTCCGGGTCACCCTGGTGGCGCTCGGCCTCGCGGGGCTGGGGGAGCTCGCCGCGGGCGCGCTGGTGTTGACCGGCGACCCGGCGGTGGTGGACTCGGCCGCGCTGGCGGTCGCGCGGTGGGCGCCGTTCGCCGCGATCGGGGCGACGCTCGCGCTCGAGGGCGTGCTCACCGCCGTGGTGTTCATGCGCTGGTCCTGAGGGTACCCTCGGGTATGGACCAGCAGATCGGGCGGCGGTTCCTCCTCGCGCTCACCTCGTGGGCGATCGACAGCGACTCGATCGACACGTCGGTCGGTCCGGTGCAGGTCTGGTCGGCCCAAGGGGGCGGCTCGGGGCCGGCGGTGGTGTTGTTCCACGGGTTCGGCTCGAGCGCGATGGCGTGGATGCCGATGCTCGCGCAGCTCCGCCCGCACGTGTCGTCGGTGGTGGCGATCGACCTACCGGGCCACGGGCTGTCGGTGCGCCCCGAGCGGCTGACCGAGGAGGTGCTGGCGCGGGGCCTGGTGGAGGGGCTCGACGCGGTGCCGTTCTCGCGGGCGGTGCTGATCGGGAACAGCCTCGGCGGCGCGGCCGCGGTGCGGTACCTCCACGCCCGCCCGCAGCGCGTCGCTGGAGCGCTGCTGTTCTCGCCGGCGGGAGCGCCGATGACCGACGCCGAGCTCGACGCCCTTCGCGCCGTGTTCCGCATCGATGGGCACCTCGACGCGGTCGCGTTCGTCCGACGCCTCCGCGCGCGCCCGCTCGGGGTCGAGGCCCACCTGCTGGCGCCCCTGCTGCGGCGGACGCTGTCCGATCCGGTGCTGCGCGAGTGGCTCGGGTCGGTGTCGCCCGACCAGTTCCTGCAGCCCGAGGAGATCGCCGGGATCCGCGCGCCGATCGAGGTGGTCTGGGGGCGCCAGGAGCGGGTGCTCCCGGCAGCGGCGCGCGAATTCTGGCGCGCGAACCTACCTCCTCACGGCGTGCTCGACGAGCCGGAGGGGTTCGGGCACTCGCCGTTCCTCGACGATCGCAAGTGGGTCGCCGACCGGATCGTGGCGTTCACCCGGCGGGTCGAACACCTCGGGGCCCCATAGGCAGAGGTTCTCGACGGGATTCGACGACGATCTTGGTCTGCCCGTGCCGCGTTGCCTACAGGAGAGGGACGGAGGCAGAACATGGACATCGGGATCCCGAGCGGCGATCGCGAACAGGTGGTGGCGCACCTGTCGAAGGTGCTCGCCGACACCTACACGCTGTACCTCAAGACCCACAACTTCCACTGGAACGTCACCGGGCCGCGGTTCAACGACCTGCACGCGATGTTCATGGGGCAGTACACCGAGATGTGGACCGCCGTGGATTTGGTGGCGGAGCGGATCCGCTCGCTGGGGGCGCCCGCGCCGGGGAGCTACGCGGCGTTCGCGCGGCTGACCGTGATCCCCGAGGCCGACGGGGTGCCGGCGGCGGGTGAGATGGTGCGGCAGCTGGTGGCGGGCCACGAGGCGGTGTGCCGCACGATCCGCGCGGCGTTCCCGGTCGCGGACCGGGCCGGCGACCAGGTCACGCTCGACCTGTTCACCCAGCGGCTGCAGTTCCACGAGAAGACCGCGTGGATGTTGCGCAGCCTCGAGGGGTAGTCAGCGGCGGGTGCGCCACGCCCACCAGCCGAGCCCGTACGCGGCACCGGCCAGGTGGGCGGCGTTCGCGGTGCCGCCGCCTCCGCCGATCATCCCGAGCACGTCCAGCAGGATGTACCCGCCGACCAAGATCGGGGCGGGGACCGGGACCAGGAAGTTGAACATCAGCACCCGCTCGGGGAACGTCGCCGCGTACACCACCGCGAGGGCCATCACCGCGCCCGACGCGCCCAGCGCCGGCGACGGGTCGAGCGTCACCAGCTGGTACACCACGTGGCCCATCCCCGCCGCGATCGCCCCCACCAGGTACAGGTGGAGCAGCGCCCGCCAGCCGTGGGCCTCGCCGACCGACCGGCCGAACGTCCACAACGCCAGCAGGTTGAAGATCAGGTGCCCGGCCGAGATGTGCGAGAACCCGTAGGTCAGCAACGTCCACAGGCGGTAGTGGGCGATCGCCTCGGCCGACACCAGGAACTGCCCGCGCATCAGCAGCTGCACGATCGGCGGCGCCCAGTTCCACGCCACGAACACCGCCACGTTGATCCCGATCAACGTGAACAACAGCCGATCGTTCGTCTCTGCGTCGTCACGCCACTGCTGCCGCAGGTTCACCACTCTCCGCCGTTCCACGTGTTCGCTCCCTGTGGGTGCGGTATCCGGGATGACCGACCGCCACCACCCGGGTTACGGCCTCGGCCCGCAGCGGAGTGAACGCGTGGAGACCTGGGCCCAGCTCCCGGAAGACGTGAAGCGCCACTACCCGTGGCCGGGAAAGCACCTGACGCTGTCCACAGGGCACAAGCTGCACTACCTCGACGAGGGGCAGGGCCCGGTGCTGCTGATGGTGCACGGCAACCCGACCTGGTCGTTCTACTGGCGCACGTTGGTCCAGGGGCTGCCCGGGTACCGGTGCGTGGTGCCCGACCACCTCGGCGCCGGCCTGTCGGACAAGCCCACCGACTACCCGTACCGGCTCGACGACCACATCCGGAACCTGGTCGAGCTGATCGACGCGCTCGATCTGCGCGACGTGACCCTGATGGTGCACGACTGGGGCGGGCCGATCGGGTTCGGGGCGGCGGTCCAGCGGTCCGACCGGATCAAGCGGCTGGTGGTGTTCAACACCTCGGTGTTCCTGGAGCACCTGCCGCTGTCGATCCGGCTCGCCCGGTACAAGGGCGTGGGCGAGCTGTTGATCCGCGGGTTCAACGGGTTCGTGCGGGTCGCGTTGATCCGCGCGATCGGCGACTCCGCGCGGATGAAGAACGGCGTGTCCCACGGGTACACCGCGCCGTACGACTCGTACGACCACCGGGTGGGGCACCTCGCGTTCATCCGCGACATCCCGCTCGAGGAGGGCCACCCGAGCCGGGGGTGGATCGAGCGGCTCACCGAGAGCGTGCCGCGGCTGTTCAAGGACGTCCCCATCCTGTTCCTGTGGGGAGACCAGGACTTCGTGTTCACCCCGCGGTTCTTGGAGCAGTGGCAGAAGTGGTTCCCGAACGCCGAGGTCGTGCGGTTCGCCGACGCCGCCCACTGGGTGGTGGAGGACGCACACGAGCGGATCGTCCCGAGGTTGTTGGCGTTCTTCGAGCGTACCCGATGAGCAAGGGAGGAGCCGTGGTCGTGCTGTGGTCGTTGGTCGTGGCCTGTGGTGGCGCGAACGGCACGAACGGAGCGGCCCCGGTGGGGGAGCCGGTCGCCGCCGCCCCGGTCGCAGCGGCGCCCGCCGTTCGCTCGACCGACAGCGCCGCGCTGAAGAGCGCGCTCGACTCGGCGCACGTGCCGATCCTGGTCGACGTGCGCACGCCGGAGGAGTTCGCGAGCGGCCACGTGCCCGGCGCGAAGAGCATCCCGCTGAACCAGCTGATGTCCGAGCTCGGCGCGCTCGAGCCGTACAAGGGCGGCGAGGTGTGGCTGATCTGCGAGTCTGGCGGTCGGTCGGCCCGCGCGGCGGCTCAGCTGTCGAGCCAGGGCTTCACCACGGTGAACGTCGGCGATGGCACGTCGGGATGGCGGAACGCCGGCTTTCCGCTAGATAAATGAACGGGATCGCCTCCGAGCTCGCGGCGGTGGCCCGGCGGTGCGCCGCGCGCGGGTGGGTGCCAGCGACGTCGGGGAACTTCTCGGCCCGACTCCCGTCGGGCGACCTGTTGATCACGCCGTCCGGGGCCGACAAGGGCGCGCTCCAGCCCGAGGCGCTGCTGGTGCTCGACCCTCGGGGCGCGCCGCGGGTCCCCGGGCAGGTGCCGTCGGCCGAGACCGGGCTACACGTGGCGCGGTACGCCGCCGACCCGCAGATCGGGGCGATCGTCCACACCCACGCGACCCGCGCGGTGTTGTTGTCGCGCCGGGTCGGGGCCGAGGTCGTGCTCGAGGGGTTCGAGCTGCTGAAGGCGTTCGTCGGGGTGACCACCCACGAGGCGCGGCTGGTGGTGCCGGTGATCGACAACCACCAGGACATGGCGGCGCTCGCGCCGATCGCCGAGGCTGCCGTCGCGCGGTGTGCCCCGACCTGGGCGTTCCTGGTTCGCGGCCACGGGGTGTACGTGTGGGGGCCGGACCTCGCGGTGGCCGAGCGCCACGCGGAGGCGCTGGACGTGCTGTTCCACTACCTGCTGGAGGAGGGCCGATGACGCGCGTGTTCGTGCTCGATCCCGCCGAGCTCGGGGGATGGGGGCGGGTCGACGGGCCGGAGGTGGCGCACCACCTCGCGTCGCTCGGGGTGGACTACGAGCGCTGGCCGCTGCGCCCGCTGGTGGCCCCGAGCCCGGAGCAGGTGTCGGCGGCGTACGCGCCCGAGATCGAGCGCCTGTCGGCCCGCCACGGGTACCACAGCGTCGACGTGGTGCGGATGACCCCGGACCACCCCGGCCGGGTCGAGGCCCGGGCGAAGTTCTTGTCGGAGCACGTGCACGACGACGACGAGACGCGGTTCTTCGTCGAGGGATCCGGCGTGTTCTACCTGCGCCTGGCCGAGCGGGTCCACGCGGTGTTCTGCGAGGCGGGTGACCTGCTGCGGGTGCCGGCGGGGACCCGCCACTGGTTCGACATGGGCTCGTCGCCGCAGTTCTGCGCGATCCGGCTGTTCACCCGCGCCGACGGGTGGGTCGCGACGTTCACCGGCGATCCGATCGCGGCCCGGATGCCGGACTACGACGCGCTGGCGCGCGCGTGAGGCTGCTCGACATCGAGGGCACGGTGTGCCCGGTCACGTTCGTGCACGACGTGTTGTTCCCGTACGCCCGGAGCCGGCTCTCCGCGTTCGTGCGCGCCAACCGCGACGACCCCGAGGTCGCCGCCGCCCTGCAGGCCGCGATGGCCGAGGCGGGGGTAGGGGAGGGGGAGGTCGTCGCCACCCTCGAGCGGTGGATCGACGAGGACCGGAAGGTGACCGCGCTGAAGGTGATCCAGGGTCGGCTGTGGCGGTCGGGGTACGCCGAAGGTGCGCTGCGCGCCCCGCTGTACGACGACGTGGTCCCCGCGCTCGACCGGTGGGCGGCGGGCGGTGAACGGATCGCGGTGTACTCGTCGGGCAGCGTGGAGGCGCAGCAGCTGCTGTTCGGCCACACCTCGGCCGGCGACCTGCGGGGGCGGTTCAGCGCGTGGTTCGACACCCGGGTCGGGTCGAAGCGCGAGGCCGCGTCGTACCGCGAGATCGCGCGGGCGTGTGGCGAGCCGGGGGAGCAGATCCGGTTCTACAGCGACCTGCGACCCGAGATCGACGCCGCCGCCGAGGCGGGCCTGCAGACGCGGTGGATCGTACGGGACGGGCAGCTGCCCGCGGGGGCGTCGCGCGACCTGGGAGCTTGAGGACGGAGCCCGACGACCGGCTCAGGCCTGCTTCAACCACTCGAGCTCGACCCGGTGGAACTCGTCGGCGGAGGGGGCCTCGCCGGGCTCCCACTCTCCTTCACACCGGAGCGGGGAGTCACACCCTTCGCCGCGCTCCTCCTCGACCAGCGCGCCCGGGCCGAGCAGGCCCAGCGCGACCGCGACCACCAGGGGATGTGCGTCGAACTTCATGGCCGGCAGGTATCACGGGGGGCGGGACCGCGCCCGCCCCCGGTGACGACTCGAGACAGCCCCCGGGCGACCGCTACCGGCGCCGCCGCCGGACCGCGGCCAGGCCCACCAGGGCGAAGATCGCGACCGGCGACCCGACCCCGGAGCTGCTCGAGCACTCGCAGCCGGTGCGGCTGTACACGCCGGGATCGCCCGAGGCGCCGTCGGACAGGCACGGCCCGTCGACATCGTCGCTGTCGAGCGAGTTCCACACGCCGTCGCAGTCCGTGTCGGTCACCCCACCCTCGTCGGAGTCGAGCTTGCCGTCGTTGTCCGAGTCCTCGTCGAGGTAGCTCGGGTCGCCGTCGCCGTCCGGGTCGGACAGGCCCTCCACCACGGTGGGGATCCCGTCGTCGTCGTCGTCCTCGTCGAGGGCGTCGATGGTCCCGTCGCCGTCGTGGTCGTTCGGGGAGGAGGGATCGCCGACCTCGAACCCGTCGTCGAGCAGGTCGTGGTCGGAGTCGCTGTTGTACGGCGACGTGCCGATCGCGACCTCGACCGCGGTGGTCAGCCCGTCCTGGTCGGGGTCCGCGTCGGGTCCGTCGTGGTCGTACAGGTCGTACCCGTTGCCGATGCCGTCGCCGTCGAGGTCGTCCATCCCCTCCACCGCGGTGGGCTTGCCGTCGCCGTCGTCGTCGGTGTCGAGGAAGTTCGGCGTGGTGTCCGGGTTGAGCGGGAGCGGGCCGCCGGTCGCGGCGTCGAGGTTCGGGTAGTCGGTCAGGTCGTTGCCGCCGAAGTCGAACTCGAGCTGGGTCGCGCCGTTCACCGCCGAGCTGCACTCGAAGTACCAATAGCTGTTGTCGGGGTCGTACCGGTTCTGCAGCAGCGGCAGGCCCTCCTCTCCGGGGACCAGCGACTCCTCGCAGCCGACCATCCCGTTCTCCAAGAAGCTCGGGAGCCCGTCGTCGTCGTCGTCGGTGTCGAAGAAGTCGGCGTCGCCGTCGCCGTCGCTGTCCTTCGGCGAGGCCAGGTTACCGGCGACCTCGATCCCGTCGATCACCCCGTCGTTGTCGTAGTCCGGGTCGGTCGCGCACGGGCGGTGGCCCGCGCCGAGGTGCACGTCGCACAGCAACAGTTCTTCGTCGCAGTTCAAGATCCCGTCCACGTCGGAGTCGCCGTTGCAGCCGGACTGGTCGCAGTCGAGGAAGTCCACCACCTGGTCGCCGTCTTCGTCGCCGAGGGACTCGGCGCCGTCGAGGACACCGTCGTTGTCACTGTCGCTGTCGAGGTAGTCGGGGATCCCGTCGCCTCCGGGGACCGCGGTGCCCGGCAGGCAGTCGATGTCGGTGCCGAACTCGTCGGCCCCGGTCGCGAGGCCGTCGTTGTCGTCGTCCGAGTCGAGCAGGTTCGGCACGCCGTCGGAGTCGCGGTCCCACGGGTTGGTGCAGTCGGTGCCGGTCGCGTTCGCCGGGTTGAAGTCCTTCGCCTCGTTCGGGTCCACGTCCTCGTCGTCGAGCAGGAAGTTGTACCACTCCTTGCCGTCGAGCACGGTGTCGGCGTCGGCGTCCACCTGGAGGTGGGTGCCGAGGCCGGTGTAGATCTCGCAGTACGTGTCGACGAAGTCGTCGTCGTCGTCCGCGTCGAGGAAGTTCGGCCTGCCGTCCTCGTCGAAGTCGTAGTCGAACGGGTCGGCGCTGCCGCTGCCCTCGTCGTGCAGCAGTGTCTCGTTGAACGTGAACAGCAGGTCGCCGTCGTCGTCGTCGTCGAGGTAGTCGGACAGCTGGTCGCCGTCGGTGTTGTCGTTCACCGGTCGGGCGTCCCCGTCGGGGTCCTCGTCGTAGGTCGGCACGGTGTCGTCGTCGTCGTCGATGTCGAGGTAGTCGGGGTTGCCGTCGGGCACCCGCTCGGAGTCGTCGTCGCGCGGGTCACCGCTGTTGTCCACGTCCTCGTCGAAGGTCGGCACGAGGTCGTTGTCGTCGTCTTCGTCGAGGTAGTCGACCAGGGCGTCGCCGTCGAAGTTGTCGTTGAACGGCAGGTTGTCGGCGCAGCTGGTGGAGCACTCCTCCTTGGTCGGGATCTGGTCGTTGTCGTCGTCGTCGTCCATCCGATCGAGCAGGCCGTCGCCGTCGATGTCGCGGCGATCGACCGAGCTGCCCTCGCGCGAGTCCGGCACGAGGTCGTTCTCGGAGTCGGTGTCCACGAAGTCGGCGTTCGCGTCGCCGTCGGTATTGATCAACACGCCGGCGGTGGTCTCGTCGTCGTCGAGCCAGCCGTCGCCGTCCGAGTCGAGGTCGATCGAGTTGATCAGCCCGTCGCCGTCGACGTTGCGCCCGGCCGACTGGGTGTTCTCGATCACGGTGAGGATGCCGTCGCCGTCGTCTTCGTCGTCGAGGTGGTTCGGCTGCCCGTCGCCGTCGGTGTCGTCGTCGGCCGGGTTGGCGTTCGCGTTCGGGTCTTCGGTGCACGACAGCTCGTCGTCGTCGTCGTCGTCGGTGTCGAGGTAGTTCACCGTGCCGTCGCCGTCGAAGTCCTCGTGCTGCCCCGGGGCGGGGTTGCCGATCTCATCCTTGGTGTTGACGCAGTCACCTTCGTCGTCGGAGTCGATCCGGTTCTGGAACCCGTCGCCGTCGGAGTCGGTCGGGGCGACCGAGGTGCCGAGCTCGTTCTTGTCGAGCAGCGTGTCGCCGTCCGAGTCGGTGTCGACGTAGTTCTTCTTCCCGTCGCCGTCGTCGTCGGTGCTCGTGCGGATCACCGTCCACTCGTACGCGTCGGGCCAGCCGTCGGCGTCGGAGTCGAGGTCGCGGTAGTTCGCGAACCCGTCGCTGTTCCCGTTCGCGTCGAGCTGCTCCTGCGCGGTGGTGATGCCGTCGTTGTCGTCGTCCGAATCGATCCGGTTGTTCTTCCCGTCCGCGTCGAAGTCCTCGTTCACCTCGGAGAGGTCGGCCACGGTGTCTCCGTCGGCGTCGACGTCGAGGTAGTCGTAGATGCCGTCGGCGTCGGAGGCGACCCGACCTTCGACCGAGTCGTTGTAGTTGTCTGCGTCGGAGTCGAGGTCGAGGTGGTTCTCGAGCAGGTCGCCGTCGACGTTGCGGCCCGGCCCGTCGCTGTACTCGAACGAGGTGACGATGGTGTCCCCGTCGTCGTCGGTGTCGCGGAAGTTCGGCGTGCCGTCGCTGTCGGTGTCGTCGTCGCGCGCGTCGGACAGCCCGTTCACGTTCTCGTTGATCGTGAGCACCGTGTCGCCGTCGTCGTCGGCGTCGCGGTAGTTCGGCAGGGCGTCGAGGTCGGTGTTGTCGTCGACCCGGTTGCCGTTGTTGTTCACGTCCTCGTTCGCGGTGAGCACGCCGTCGTTGTCGTCGTCGGCGTCGACCCAGTCGGGGAAGCTGTCGCCGTCGATGTTGTCGTCGGCGTAGTTCCCGTTGTTGTTCACGTCCTCGGTGTCGGTGATCACGCCGTCGCCGTCGTCGTCCACGTCGAGGACGTTCTTGATCCCGTCCCCGTCGTTGTCGTCGTCGCGCGGGTTGCCGTCGGCGTCCCAGTCCTCGTTCTTCGACAACAGGCCGTCGTTGTCGTCGTCGGCGTCGAGCGCGTCGATCAGCGCGTCGCCGTCGGTGTTGGTGGGGGCGGACACGTTGCCGCCGACCTCGGTGTTGTCGGCCATCAGGTCGTCGTCGCTGTCCGAGTCGGTGGGCGACGTGTGCGACCGGAGGTGCTCGTCGTCGTCGTCGAGCGAGTCGTTGTCGGAGTCGGCGTCGCAGTCCGACGTGCCGATCGACACCTCGGTCGCGTACAGCAGGTCGTCGTTGTCGTCGTCGAGGAACGTGGCGATGTCGGCGTGGTCGCCCTTGCCGTCGCAGTCGTCGTCGAGGCCGTTGCCGCACACGTCGGTCGCGCCCGGGTGGACGGTCGCGCGCGACTCGTCGCAGTCGTCGACCTCGAGGTTCGTGCCCTCGCGGGCGTCGGTGCAGTCCTCGTCGGCCGAGTCGATCGTGGCGATCGGGTCCGGGTAGCCGTCGTCGTCGTTGTCGAGGAAGCACTTCTCCCCGTTCACGCAGTCGTTGTCGACGCCGTTGCCGGTGGTCTCGGTGTTCCCGGGGAACTGGGTCGCGTCGTTGTCGTCACAGTCGATCAACGGTCCGTCGACCTGCTCCTGTGAGTCGGTGCAGTCCACGTCGGTGGAGGGCTTGGTCGCGGTCGACCGCACGTCGTCGTTGTCGTTGTCCGCGTAGCAGATCTCCGTCAGGTTGCAGTCTTCGTCGTGCTGGTTGCCCACGATCTCCGGGTTGGTGTGGAACCGCTCGGGATCGTTGTCGTCGCAGTCCTCTTGCTGGGTCGACACGGCCTCGCGCGCGTCGGTGCAGTCGGTGTCGGTCGTGCTGGGCAGGGTGTTGGTGAGGTGCCGCTCCCCGTCGTCGTCGTTGTCGAGGAAGCACA
Organism: Myxococcota bacterium; assembly: GCA_040080105.1. Lineage (GTDB taxonomy): Bacteria > Myxococcota_A > UBA796 > UBA796 > JACKER01. Next base: position 4,407 of record JBEBJC010000028.1, on the reverse strand, counting down.
GCTCCTGGCCGTCGCAGTTCTGGTCGGCCAGGTCGCCGGCGAGCTCGATCGCGGTCGGGTGAATCGCGCTGACCGAGTCGTTGCAGTCGCCGTTCGGCTCGGTGTTGATCGCCTCACCGAGGTCGTTGCAGTCCGCGTCTCCGAGCCCGGTGAGGACGTCGGTGCGCCACCCGTCGTTGTCGGCGTCGAAGTAGCACTTGACCGATCCGGAGCAGTTGGCGTCGACCCCCGTACCGTCGGTCTCCACCGCGCCGGGGTGGGTGTTCAGGTTGTTGTCGTTGCAGTCGAGCCCGGCGCCCCCGCCGGTGGCCCCGTAGCCGTCCTTGTCGTTGTCGATGTCGTAGTCGAACTGGATGTTCTCGATCGACAGCAGCGGGACGCCGAAGTCGGTGTCGTCGAACTCGTCGATCAGCTCGAGCCGGTAGTGCAGGTACCGACCCACACAGTCCACCGGCAGGTTGTACGGCGAGGTCAGGTCGGACAGCACGTACGACTGCTCGGGGCCGTACTCGGCGGTCTCCATCGTGCCGTCGAGGTCGGTGTCGTCGCCGCACTTGATGTCGAGCAGGATCTCGGATCCGGGCGCGACCGTGGGGTTCCAGGTGACCTTGTCCCAGATCGCGTGGTTCGTGGCGTCGGGCATCTTGGACGTGAGGTCACTCGACGCGAGCTCACCCCAGAACGTGTAGGTGTTCTCGATGTTCGCCTGGTCGGTGACCAAGCTCACCGCGAGCGGGCCGCCGAGCCACCCGGCGAACCCCGCCGCGGGGGTGGCCGGGTACGCGGTGTAGTCGAACTCGATCGAGTCGACCGGGTGGGTCGGGCTCGCGTTGGTGACCTCGACCACGTCGCCGGTGCTCGCCGCGCAGTCCGAGCCGTTCGCGACGTTCGCGTCGACCGCAGCGTTCGCGATGTGCTTGAGCCCGGTGAACCCGGTGACCGAGTAGTTGACGCCGGCGGCGCTGCGCGTGGCGTTGGTGTCGACCTTGATCGGGACGGTGGTGACCTGGTCGGGCGTCGCGTCCGCGTAGTGGATCGTGACGGTGTAGTCCTGGTTCGACAGGCGGGCTGCGCTGGTGACGAACCGGATCTTGGTGAAGGTGGTCAGGCCGGTCGGCAGCGGGATCACGTCGCCCGTGGCGACGGTCGACAGCACGTCCACCCCGATCGTGATGTCCTGGGGGCCGGTGCGGAACGGGTGGGTCGAGATCGTGACCGGGTCGTCGACCAGGTAGGTCCCGTTGTCGGTCGACGGCAGGCACCGGTCGCCGGCGCTGAACGAGATGTTGTCGTCGTGCTGGAGCTGTGCCTCCCACCGTGCGCCGTCCCAGTGCGCGCGGTACCAGTCGTCGATCAGGTTGTCGAGCACGTCGACGAACAGCGTGTTGCCGGACGCGATCGTGTTCGTGCGCGTGCCGTCGTTGAACGCGGCGTTGCTCGTCTCGTTCACGTTGCCCGCGATCGCGACCGTGGCGGCGAGCAGCAGCCCGCCCATCGCCGCGCGGCGCAGGTACGTTCGGGTGACCGGATGGGAGGAGGTGCGCATCGATCGACATCCCTGGCTGTTGAACACGCATCGTACACCCGGGTGCTCCGGGTGGCCACGAGTCGAGAGACGAAGCGGTTAGCTGGGTGGCGGAGGCCCCCTGATCGACACCACCGCCCGTGTGAGCACACCCGAGCGGGTGTGGTTCAGGTACCGGATCGCGGGTCCTGCCCAGCGGTCGGCGGCGTACGTCATCGACCTGGTCGTGCAGCTCGCCATCGTGGGGGCGATCCTGACGTTGTCGCTGCTGGTGGGGCTGTTGCCCGGGCTCACCGGCGTGTCGATGGGTGGGTTGCTGCTCGGGATGTTCGCGGTGACCTGGCTGTACGGCATCGTGTTCGAGACCGCGCTCGGCGGCCGGACCCCGGGCAAGCTCGCGATGGAGCTGCGGGTGGTGCGGGTCGATGGCTCGCCGGTCCGGTTCTGGGACGTGGTGCTGCGCAACCTCGTCCGGTCGGCCGACTTCCTGCCGATCGCGTTCGGCGTGGGGGTGGTGGTGATGATGTTCGACCCGCGGTTCCGGCGGCTGGGCGACCTCGTGGGCGGCACGGTGGTGGTGGCGGAGAACAAGTCGGCCGTGCTCGAGGCGGTGCGGATCGCGCCCCCCGTGACCGAGGCCGAGCGGCAGAGCCTGCCGGCGCGGGTCGAGCTCCGTCCGCAGGAGGTCGAGGTGATCGAAGCGTTCCTGCGCCGGCGGCGGGGGCTGTCGGACGAGCGGCGCGCCGAGCTGGTCCAGGAGTTCGGCGAGCAGCTGTCGCGCAGGACCGGGGTGGTCGCCGAGTCGTGGGAGCGGGTGATCACCTTGGCGTACGCTCGCGCCACCGGCAAGGATCGCCCCACGTGACCACGATCGATCGCGAACAGTTCGTCGACGGCCGCGCTGCGCGGTGGCAGCGGCTGGAGCAGCTTCTGTCCAAAGGCCCGGGGTCGGGGGAGGAGTGGGGCGAGTTCGCCGCGGCCTACCGGTGTGTGTGCGCCGACCTCGCGGTGGCGCGCTCGGCGGCGCTGCCGGCCGACGTGCAGGACTACCTCGACGAGCTCGCCGGGCGCGCGCACAACCAGCTGTACGGCGTCCGTCCGGTGAACCTCGGCCGGTCGATCCTGCGCGACGTGTTGAGCGGCTTCCCGCGGGAGCTCCGAGCGAACCTAGCGTTCTTCGTGCTGGCGTCGTTGTTGTTCTACGGGCCGTTCGCGCTCGGCGCCCTCGGCGCGTGGTTCGACCCGACGTTCGCCGGCCGGGTGTTGTCGCCCGACCAGCTGGCGGAGATGGAGAGCGCCTACTCGGGTGACCTCGTGCGCGGGGCGAGCGCCGACGCGGGGATGGCCGGGTTCTACGTGTTCAACAACGTGGGCATCGCGTTCCGGGTGTTCGCCACCGGTGCGCTGTTCGGCGTGGGGTCGATCTTCTACCTGGTGTACAACGGCCTCGTGATCGGGACCGTGTTCGGCTACCTCGGCTCGGTGGGCCTGGCGGGGAACTTGTTGGCGTTCACGTCCGGCCACTCCGCGTGGGAGCTGACCGCGATCTGCGTGTCGGGGAGCGCAGGGCTGCGCCTCGGCTGGACGTTGCTCGTCCCCAGCGGACGAACACGGCTCGGCGCCCTGCGGGCCGCGCGGATGTCGCTGTACCGCCTGATCCTGGGGGCGGCGTTCATGTTGACGATCGCGGCCGCGATCGAGGGGTTCTGGTCTGCCGGGCCGGTGCCGCCCGCGGGCAAGTTCGTGTTCGGCGCGATCCAGATCGGGATCGTGGCGGGCTGGCTGACGCTGGGCGGGCGGAGGGATCCGTGAACATCTTCACCTGCCGGGTGGCGCTCCGGCCGCGCGGCCCGCTCGAGGTGTTCGATCTCGCGCTCGAGCTGCTGCGGGCGCACCCGGGGCCGTTCGTGAAGCTGGCGCTGCCGTTGGTCGGGTTTCCCGCCGCGCTGCTGGCCGCCGGCAGCCTCGCCACCGGAGGCCACTGGGCGTGGCTGTTGCTCGCGTTCCTGCTCACCCCGGCGATCCAGGCGCCGTACACGGTGCTCGGTGGGCGGCTGCTGTTCGCGGAGCAGGTGCCGCTCACGCAGGTCCTGCGCGAGTTGGTCACCCGGCCCCTCGCGACGGCGTCGGCCGTGTTCTGGCCGTCGGCGATGGGGGTGGTCGGGCTGCTGATGTGCGGGGTCGGGCCGCTGTTCACGTTGCCGCTGTCCGCGTTCGTGGCCGAGGCGGCGCTGCTCGAGCGCGCCACCGGGGTCGACGCGGTGTTCCGCGCGGCGAAGCTCGCGATGTACTCGCCGCTCGGCTCGCTGGTGTACTGCTCGGTGTGGTTCGCCGGCAGCGCGTGGGGCGTGGTCGTGGGCGAGGCCACCGGCCAGATGTTGTTCGACTGGCTGCTGCAGTTCGGCGCTCCGTTCTCCGGGCTGCAGGAGGGGGTGGTCACCCCGTACGCGGTGGTGGGGCTGCTCGCGGTGCAGCCGGTGCTCGGGCTGTACCGCCTGCTGCTGTTCGTCGACGTGCGCACCCGGGTCGACGGGTGGGATCTGCAGGTCGGGCTGCGCGCGGCGCGGCTCGCGGCCGACGCGAGCGGTCGGGTGGCCTCTTGATCGGCTGGCTGGTCCCGCTCGCGTTCGCCGACCCGGCCCCGAGCCCGCTCGAGGACGAGGCGTACCGGTTCTGCCACGTCCCCGGGGCGAACGCGGAGCTGGCGAAGGAGTTCTGCTCGCTGCTCGACGACGCGTCGCGCGCCCGGTGCCCGGGGTGGGTCGAGACGTGTGAGCGCGGGGTGGTCGCCGAGGATCCCCGCGGGTGTACGCCCGAGTCCCTGTCGGACCGAGCGGCGGACGGGTTGGGCGGCGAGCCCGAGCGCCCGCCCGCCCCTGGCT
>JBEBJC010000696.1:0-4762 GCA_040080105.1 Myxococcota bacterium | reverse complement strand
GCGCGTGGTGCCCGCGCAGGCGGCGACCGAACATCGCGGACAGCGCCTCGGCCAGCGCGTGGGTGACCTCGGGTGGATCGGGCGCGGGGTCGAGGTCGGACGCCGCGAGCGCCCGCCCGAGCGCCGCCTCCCCGAGGCGCGGGGTGCCGGCGAGGCTCACCGACTCGGCCGCGAGGCGGAGCTCGTTCGCGCGCACCGCCTGCTCGCGCGCGACGTCGCGCTCCCGCGCCAGCGCGACCGCCGCCAGCGCCAGCACCCCGCCGACCGCCGCCAGGGCCGCCGACATCCACCCCCGGGCGCGCGCGAGGGCGACCGCGTTCTTCCGCGCGTCGTGCTCCGCCTGGAGCTCGGCCGCCCGCCGCAGCAGCGCGTGCTCGTCGGGGGCGAGGTCGGCGCGCCCCTCGGCCCACGCCCGGTGCTGGGCGAGCTCCCGCCCGTGAGGGAGCTCGTCGTCGCTGCGCGCGCTGTCGGTCCACCGCCGCACCGCCGCGCGGATCGAGCGCTCGCCCAGGACCCGCTCGGCCCACGCCGCGTCGAACACCGTGGCCACGATCCGGTTCCGCGGGCACACCGCGCCGTCGCGCACCGCGACCAGCCCACACAGCTCGAGCGCGTCGCGCACCGCGGGGCGGACCTGCCCCACCGGGATCGGCGCGCGCAGCGCCAGGCGGTAGGTCTCGATCCGCTCGACCTCGCCCCCGTCCGCGATCGACACCTCGCGCTCCGACGCGGCGAGGTTCGTGTCCGCGGCGCCCGCGCCGAGGAAGAACCGCTCGACCAGCGCGTCGACGTCCCCCGGCGGGCCCGCCACCGCCGCGGCCCCGAGGCGGAGGGTCATGTACGGGTGGCCGGCGGTCCAGCCGTAGATCGCGTCGAGCGCGGCCGGCTCCACCACGGCCCGCAGCGCGCCCAGCTCCTCGGGGACGAAGTCGCGCAGGGCCACCCGGCGGCCGACGTTCAGCGGGACCCCGAGCGCCTCGGGGGAGGCCGCGCCGAGCAGGCACAGGCCGAGGCGCCCCCACCGCGGGTCGACCGCCGCGCGCTCGTGCGCCGCCCGCACCGCGCCCAGCACGTCCTCCGCGAACGGCAGGCGGCGCAGCACGTCGAGCTCGTCGAGGAACAACACCACCGGCTCGTCGAGCAGGTCGCCCACGAACGACAGCCACCCGCGCGCCGGGGCGCCGGTGAGGGTGGGCTCGGGGCGGCCGAGCTCGGCCGCGATCTCCGCCGCGAGCGAGCCGAACCACGCGCCCGGGTCGACCCCCTCGGTGCCGAGGCCGGCGAGGTCGACCTGCGCGACCCGGGCGTGGCCGGCGAGGCTCGCCGCGGCGCGCAGCCGGAGGCTCGACTTCCCCATCTGGCGCGGCGCGAGCACGAACGCGAGCCCGCCCGCCCGCAGCAGCTCCGGCAGCTCGCGGTCGGCGGGGCGGACGCCGTAGAACGCGCCCTCGCGCACCGCGCCCCCGACCTGGAGGTTCACAGCCATCGCGCGAGGAACGCCGCGGTCAGGGGGTTCTGCAGCTCGTACCCCGCGCGGGTCCGCACCAGCAGCCCGGCGGCCACCAGCCGCTCCGCGGGCCCCGACGGCGGCGCCGCCCCCGCGAGCACCGCGCGGATCGCGTCGGCGAGCTCGGGCCTGGCCTGGAGCCGCACCAGGCGCGAGCGCAGCGGGTCGTCGAACACGCCCCCGTCCTGGTCGAACCCGTCGGGCGCGAGGGTGCCGCGGCTCGCGGCGTAGCAGGCGATGCGTGCGAGCGTCGGGTGGCCGCGGGTCCACGACCACACCGGCTCCGCCCAGGTCGGCGCGAGCCCGTGCCGGGCGACCAGCGCCTCGATCGCCGCGCGGTCGAACGGCCCGAGGGCGATCGGCACCGACAGGTTGAACGGCGAGATCGCGTCGTCGACGATCAGCGCCGGCTCGGTCGACACCGCGAGCACCAGGCGCAGGCGGTCCCACGGGGCCCGGGAGCGGCTCGCCCACGCCCGCAGCAGGCCGAACAAGGTGGCGCCGCCGGGGGTGCGCCGGAGCCGGTCGGCGTGGTCGATCACCAGGAACAGGCGGGGCACCTCGGGCAGCAGCACCTGCTCGAGCATCCGCGACAGGCGGTGGAACGGGGTCCCCGACGCGGCCCACGCGGCGGCGAACCGCGCGTCCGCGTCGCCGTCGAGCGCCTCGGCCAGGCTCAGGCCCAGGTGCTCGGCGAACGCGTCGGTGCTGGCGAGGGTGGGCGCGTCACACGCGTCGAGGTCGAGCTCGACCCCCGCGTCTGCCGGGGTGACCTCGGCCCGCAGCGCGTGGGCGAGCGACCAGGTCTTGCCGAACCCGCGCGGCGCGGTGAACACCAGCGGCGCCCCAGAGACGCCGAGCCGCTGCGCCGCCTCGCGCTCCGCCTCCGGGCGCGCCACGTACCACCGCGGGTCGAACCCGGCCCCGGGCGGCTGCAGCTCCGGCGCCTCCGCCGCCCCGAGCGGCTCGAACCGGTAGCCCACGCCCGCGTCGGCGAGCAGGTGGCGCGGGTGCTTCGCGTCGCGCTCGATGCACGCGCGGATCCGCAGCACCGCGAAGTCCGCCGCGCGGCTGCGCACGACCGCCCCGCGCCAGCCCCACGCCTCGCGCAGCAGCTCGTCGCGCGGCACGGTCTGGTGGGGGCGCGCCACCAGGTACCGCACCAGGTCGAGCTGGTGCAGGGTGAGCTGCTTCACCCCGTCGGCGCGGCGCACCACCCCGTGGGTGAGGTCGAGCTCGCCGATCTCCAGTGGCACGCGGGACATCGGGCAGTCTACTCCGGGGCGGCTGCAGCGGCGCACGTCGCGCACCGCCCGCAAGCGAGGAACTGGCGCAGCTCGACCGTGGCGCCGGCGGGGGGCGTCACCCGGGGCATCGGCTGGTCGTCGAGGCAGGTCAGCGCGCCGCACTCCATGCAGTAGAAGTGCACGTGGTTGCCCGGCCCGCCGACCTTGCGCGCGGGGTGGGGGCAGTACCGCCACGCCCCGTCGAGCCCCTGGACCCGGTGCACCAGCCGCGCGGTCCACAGCGAGTCGAGCACCCGGTACAGCGTGACCGGATCGAGGTCGGGCAGCTCGGCGGTGAGGTCGGCGTGGGTCGACGGCCGGTTCCGGTCGAGCAGGGCGCCGAGCACCCGGAGCCGCGGGACGGTCGCGCGCAGGCCGGCCTCGCGCAGGGTGGGGATCCGGGGGTCCATCGAGCCGAGCCTAACCGGCGGCGGCTCGCCCGCGATCCCGTGATCTCGCGCCGGCCGCGGGGTAGCCGGACGTGGGGAGGCGTCCGTTGGTCCACGACCCGATCACTGGGGCCCTGCAGCAGGCCGTCGACGCGGGCGACCTCGCCGGGGTGGCCACCCTGACCTGGCGGGCGGGGCAGCCGGCCGAGGTCCGCTGTGCCGGTCGGCGCGACCTCGACGCGGGAGACCTCGCGCAGCGCGACACCATCTTCCGCATCGCGTCGATGACCAAGCCGGTGACCTCGGTGGCGGCGCTCCAGCTGTGGGAGGAGGGCCGGATCGCGCTCGACGAGCCGATCACCCGGTGGGCGCCCGAGTTCGCCGCGCCGCGGGTGATGCGCCGCGCGGGCGGGCCGCTGGACGACACCGCGCCCGCCCCGCGCCCGATCACGTTCGGCGACCTGCTGACCCACCGGTCGGGCCTGACGGACGGGGCGCTCGCGTCCGGCCCGCTCGCCGAGGGGTACGCGGCGCTGGGCGGCGACATCGACAGCCCCCTCGCGCCCGACCGATGGATCGCGGAGCTCGCCCGGCTGCCGCTCGTCGCCCCGCCCGGCGCGGCGTTCCACTACGGCCACTCGACCGACCTGCTGGGGCTGCTGATCGCGCGGATCGAAGGCCGGACGCTCGGCGAGGTGCTGCGGCGGCGCCTGTTCGACCCGCTCGGCATGGGGGACACCGGGTTCTGCGTGCCCCGGTCCGAGCGCGGGCGGCGGGCGGCGGCGCACGGGTTCGGGCCCGACGACCTCCTGGTCCGGCTCGACGCGCCCCCCGGAGGCGCCGCCCTGCCGGAGCGCCCCGACGACCACCCGTTCGAGGGCGGCGGCGCGGGCCTGTGGTCCACCGTCGACGATTACCTGGCGTTCGCACGGCTGTTCGTCGAAGGCGGCGCGAGCGGCCGGACGCGGATCCTGAAGCCCGAGACGGTCGCTCGGATGACCACGAACCAGCTCACCCCCGAGCAGCGTGCGGGCGCCGAGCTGCTGGGGACGCGCCCGTTCGCCGCCGGCCACGGGTTCGGCCTCGGGGTGGCGGTGGTCACCGAGCCGGAGCGGGCCGAGGTGTTCCGGTGCGGCGGGGGCGCGGGCTCGGTCGGGTGGCCCGGCGCGTACGGCGGGTGGTGGCAGGCCGATCCGAACGACCGCTCGGTGCTGGTGTTCCTCACCCACAACATGGTCGAGCTGGAGCAGCTCGCGCGCGGGGTGGGGCTCGGCGTGTACGCCGCGATCGCCACGTTCCAGCGGCTCGCGGTCAGGGCGTGAGCAGGCGCCGGAGCGTGTCGACGTACCGGTCGAGCGCGGCCTCGACCCGAGCTGGCTCCAGGTCGGGCATCAGCGCGGGCAGGTAGTGCCGGTCGAGCGCGGCGAGCGCTCCGCTCACCAGCGGGCCGAGCAGCGCGGGCTCCACGTCGGTGCGCGCCGCGCCCACCCCCTGGCCGACCGCGATCAGCGCGTCGACCGGCCCGAGCAGCGCCGCCGCGATCGCCGGGTCGAGGTCCGGCGCGCCCCCCGTCCCGGAGG